>ONMG01000098.1 GCA_900318855.1 uncultured Prevotella sp. | reverse complement strand
GAGCGTCTCCATCATCTTGCCGAGAATGTACTCACGACCGGCCTTGGCCTGCATGAGGGCCTTCTCCAGGATGTCGAAGCTCAGTCCATCGCACTTGATATCCATCTGTGTGGCTGTCAGACCATCCTTCGTACCGGTGGTCTTGAAGTCCATATCGCCCAAGTGGTCCTCATCGCCGAGGATATCGCTCAGGATGGCATACTTATCTTCACCGGGGTTCTTAATCAAGCCCATGGCAATACCCGACACGGGCTTCTTGATGGGCACACCGGCATCCATAAGTGCCAGGGTACCAGCGCACACTGTGGCCATAGAAGAGGAGCCGTTGGACTCCAGAATCTGACTCACGAGGCGCACGGTGTAGGGGAATTCAGCAGGAATCTGATCCTTCAGCGCACGCCAGGCCAAATGACCGTGACCAATCTCACGACGGCCTACACCACGCTGCGCCTTGGCCTCACCCGTAGAGAACGGGGGGAAGTTGTAGTGGAGCAGGAAGCGCTGATAGCCCTTCACGAGCACGTCGTCAACCATCTTCTCATCGAGCTTGGTGCCGAGCGTACAAGTGGAGAGCGACATGGTCTCACCACGCTGGAAGATAGCACTTCCGTGGGGCATGGGCAGCGGACTCACCTCGCACCAGATGGGACGGATGTCGGTGGTACCGCGACCGTCCATACGCAGACCCTCGTCGAGGATGCAACGGCGCATGGCATCGCGCATCACGTCGCCGTAGTAGCGGGTAGCCTCAGCATGCTTCTCCTCGAGGTCTTCCTCGGAGAGGTCGGTGTGTGCAGCGTCGTACTTCTCGAGGAAGTCGGCCAACAGCTTGTCGAAGGCATCGTTGCGGGCATGCTTCTCCAGAGCCTGGTGATTGATGTCGTAAGCAGGCTTATAGAGCTCGTCCTTAATCTGCTGGCGGAGCTCCTCATCATTGATTTCGTCGTTGTACTCACGCTTCTTGTCGGTACCGAGCTCCTTGGCCAGTTCGTCCTGGAGTTCGCACATCGGCTTGATAGCCTCGTGAGCGGCCTTGAGCGCACCGATGAGGTCCTGCTCCGAAACTTCCTTCATCTCGCCTTCCACCATCATGATGTTGTCCTTGGTGGCACCGACCATGATGTCCATGTCAGCATCGGCCATCTGCTGGAAAGTGGGATTGACCACATACTCGCCATTGATACGTGCTACGCGCACTTCGGAAATGGTATATTCGAAGGGAATGTCGGAGCAAGCCATAGCTGCAGAAGCAGCGAAGCCGGCCAAAGCATCAGGCTGGTCGACACCATCGGCTGAGAGCAACATTACCTGTACGTAAACTTCGCAATGATAATCAGAGGGGAAGAGTGGACGCAGAGCGCGGTCCACAAGGCGCGAGGTGAGAATCTCGTCGTCGTTGGCTTTGCCTTCGCGCTTGGTGAATCCACCGGGGAAACGGCCTGCGGCACTGTACTGCTCGCGGTAATCAACTTGCAAAGGCATGAAATCGGTACCCGGAACTGCGTCCTTTGCTGCACAAACAGTTGCGAGAAGCACTGTGTTGCCCATGCGGAGAACCGCAGCGCCGTCAGCCTGTTTTGCAACTTTTCCGGTCTCAATTGAGATGGTTCTTCCATCTGGCAATTGAACTGTTTTGGTAATTACGTTCATCTAAGAAATTAAAAACTTTATTGTTTTGACTAATACATCCAAAATACTGCAACGAAAAGTAAGCATCCCTCCCGTCTCCATGACGCCTTTCACTGCTGTCGTTGCCGCATGCCGCACAAGGTGGAAAAGCCGGGAACTATCAATATAGAAGAAGGGATTTACCGTCTCACTACAATCAAAACGCAAAATTAGGCAAAATAGTTGTAATTGAAGAATCTTTGGATGATTATTTTCTACAACCGGAGAAAATAGATTCTTTTTTGCATCCCGTATACCGTCAAACTACGGCAGCACTGACATCAACACCTCCTCTAAAAGGTTTGCCCGCGGGCAACAACCGCGGGCAAACGCTTTATCTGACCACCCATTTGCGGCCTTTCACGATGTAGACGCCCGGGGGAAGACGTAGGCCTTCGGGACGACCGTCAACGAGGGTCGCCACACCCATCTTCATGCCCGAGAGACTATAGACCGCCACCTTCTCACAGCCGCTCTTCACAGCATCAATGCCGGTCGAAGTGCCATTAGTGACGATTCTCAGCATCCTCGGTGAGGTTGTGGTCGCCTGCTTTATCGTGAAAAAGGCCCGGAAGGGAGCAACCTCATCCTGTCCGTCCAACACGAAAGCATCGCCCGCTGCATTCATTGTGTAGGCATTGGTCAGGTTCTTCTTTGTCATGCTCCCCCGCATAACGTACGTGTCGGTAGAGGCCACACTGCGTGCTCCGGTTTCGAAATGGGCATTAGAGCCGTGGAACACCACGGTCTTATCCTTGAAACTCCGTTCCGCTCCCCATTTGTCGCCTGGGAAAGCCACAATATAAGGCACATTGGCTTTCACCTCCTGGGCATAGCTGAATAGGGCTTCGTCGTCTTTAATTCCGGCCAGTTCATCAATCCAGAAGTCCTTGTCACGATCGTCGTCAGAGCGGAAATGATGAATCTCCGCACCGTCCTTCGTCACGCTCGTCACATCAAAGGGGACAGTGAGGGTCTCCCAGCCGCTCTCACCATCAGTCAGCACCTGCGGGACACGCGAATAGGTGACTTCAGCAGCAGTGAAGGCAGAAGGCACATAGAAGTCATGACCGTCGGTGAGGCGAAGGACTTCAGCAGCCCCGTCTTTCACGACGTTGGCTTCGTCGAGACCGGAGACCAAGGCACCGGAGTCAAGATAGTAGAGGGTGTTGGGATTGCTGTTAGGAACTACTATGCTGATGGCAGTGCCTCGCAAATCCACAGCCACGACGTCATCGGGAACAGTAACCGAACGGGTGGCCACCGAGGCCTCACAACTGCCGTCGGCCTTGTAACGAACAAAACCGGGACGAAGGTAGAAAGCGGAATTCCACCAATCATTGACGTCGGAGCCGTTGCTCTTCACTAAGAGCCAGTAGGTGGCATTGGTGTTGCCGGCAAACTCGAAGGGCAGATTTATGCTT
>ONMG01000142.1 GCA_900318855.1 uncultured Prevotella sp. | reverse complement strand
CTCATCTTTTCGAATTCTGTCTTCATCACTTCCAGGTTTAACGGTCAGCCCAACACCACATCGAGCATCATCATCAGCGAGAAACCGATAGCAAAGCCGATCGTAGACAGGTTAGAATGAGCTCCACCCGAAGCCTCGGGAATGAGCTCCTCGATGACCACATAGAGCATGGCGCCTGCAGCGAAGCTCAGCAGATAGGGCAATACGGGAGTCAGCAGCGCGGCTAACAGCACCACCAGCAGTCCACCCACAGGCTCCACAGCTCCGCTCAGACTTCCCATGAGGAACGACTTCCATTTTCCGGCCCCACTGGCCCTCATAGGCATCGAGATGATGGCTCCCTCAGGAATGTTCTGGATGGCTATACCCAGCGACATAGCCATAGCTCCGGCTGCCGAAATCCACTGTCCTCCTTGCAGTGCTCCCGCAATGACAACACCCACGGCCATGCCCTCAGGGAAATTGTGAATGGTGACAGCCAGATTGAGCATAGCCGTCTTGGAGAGATGAGAATGGAGCCCCTCCGGATGCTCATCGCCAATATGAAGATGGGGAGTAAAGGTATCGATGAGCAGCAAGAAGAACATGCCCAACAACAGACCAACGACGGCCGGCAGCACACTCCACTTGCCCATGGGCTCACTCATCTCCATCGACGGCAGCAGCAGCGACCATACCGAGGCCGCCACCATCACGCCCGAGGCAAAACCAAGCAGCGTCTTCTGCAGGCGCTCCGGCATGGCCTCGCGCATAAAGAAGACGAAGGCCGAACCCAACACTGTCCCCAAGAAGGGTATCAGCAATGCCAATGTCACTCCACTCATAACTGAACTATATTTATTGATTACACCTACAAATATAAGACTTTTACGGCTTACCTGCAAGCATCGGGGAAGAAAAATGGTATTTTAAAGGTCCTTACCGATTATTCTTCTTACCTTTGTATGCACTAACGTTCTGCTTATGAAAACAAAAGACATCATCACGCTGCTAGGAGGTCTGGTGCTCGGCACCGTCGGATTTCAAATGTGCTTCCTGGCCGAATCGGTCGCACTCCCTCTGCGCATCATCGGCTTCTTAGGCTTCGTGTTCTTTATCGGAGGCTGCATCTTCATTGTCGCCAAGCTCCTCCAGCTGGGACGCTCTCACCGGCAGGCCGTGGAATTCAATGACCAAGGCATCCTGCTGGCTGCCAACCATCTTGTTGAATGGAAGGACATCACAGCGTTCACCCCGCTGAAGCTGCAGGGCACCCGTTTCATCGTGATTACTACGCGCGACCCGCAGCACGACATTGCCAAGGAACCCCGATGGTGGCGCCGGATGATGATGAAGCAGAACTACAAGCTCACTGGGGGAGTCTACAATTTCACGGAGTTTGGCACTCACTATAGTTTCACCGAGCTACTCGATGCCTGCAATGAGCAACTGAGCAGACACCAGCACCCCAACACATAAGCGGCATGCCTCTCCGACTTCTGCCCTCACTGCTGATGCTCATCCTGGCTTGGGGATTCAGCCCCGGTCCGGCCAACATCTATGCCATGGGCTGCTCCATCCTCTATGGTCGGCAGCGTGCCCTCAGCATGTGGTGGGGACTGCTGTGTGGATTCAGCACCGCCGCCCTGGCAGCAGCCTTCGTCACGCATTGGATAGGTCCCGAGATGACGCAGTGGGTGGACTACCTCCGTTACTGCGGTGCAGCCTTCATCCTCTGGCTCGCCTACACCACGCTGCGCCCGCACAAGGACGGCGCCAAAAGCCAGCGCAGTTGCAACTTCCTCACCGGCTTCACCGTTCAGCTCACCAACGCCAAGATCATCCTCTTCGATTTCATGGTCTTCACCCTCTATGTGCTTCCCTACTCCACCCGCTTCGTCGACCTTCTTGTGGCAGCGACGCTGCTGCTCATCGCGGGTCCGGGAGCCAACCTCGCATGGCTGTTCGCGGGCAGTAGCATGCACACCCTCCTTGAGCGCCGGCAGCACTTGGTGCGTGTGGCCATGGCAACGATGCTCGCCGTATGCGCCATTCTAATAATCATCGGCTGACCTTCCCCTAACTCCGATAGCGAGCCATGGACAAATGCGGAATAAAGCCCCAAAGTCGCCCATGTATCAATCAATGGTTGGTCAATTGTACGGCAGATGGCGGACTATTCTCCGCCATATGGTGTACATAAGTCCGGCATATGGTGTACATAAGTCCGGCATATGGTGAACTATGTGAAGCGTACTGATTTCATTGCCCCGAGGGAAAGGGAAAGAAAGTAGTCATGGGCAGGCCTCCTGTCTTCGTTATTAGGACACCCAAATCGAATATATTATCAGAGAGTAACAGCCCTTGCAATAGAAGTGAAGAAAATCATTGGCAGGCTTCCGCTCCAATGGCTATGTCATTATTTTTAGGACGGCAAACAGTTCACTATTCAAAAAGGGGCAGATTAGCCTCAGGTGAACGAAACAAGCAAGGGTCATCGTAGAGAGCTGAGTGCACAACCCCATACTCAAGGAGGCAGCGGGCATCCAGACAAAGATGCCCAAATAACCTTGGAATTGCTTGGCTTGTTCATCCATTATTGCTAAATTTGCGGTCAGGAAAGCGAAGGGAGCCGCTGTCAAGGCATGAACCGCAATGGCAGCCTACAGCGGGAGACCGGCTCAGAGCTGTCAGTGGATATAGCCGTCGTCATCCACCCACAAGAAGCACAGATAACAAACCATTTTACCAGTTTCCGCTATGAACAAAAAAGTCAAAGCTGCTGGAGTGTGGACCGTATCATTGGTATTGGCCTACTTATCAGGACTCATGTCGTCGTCGTTTGCCATAGGCGACAGCAATCTTCTTGTCAGTACCGTCTCAACATTATTTTTTATCGTCACGGTGCTTTGGGCCGTTCGCTCCGCACGCCGTATGTCGACCCCGACGAAGGTGGCCTACTGTCTTATTCTTGTCCTGGCGTTCGTACTTGGGTTCGTGCTCTCCATAAAGGGTATCGTATAAGCCGCACCACTCTCGTTACATATCCGCTCTACAGCCCTTTGGAACTGATGTCCAATGAGCCAAGCGTCCTAAAGTGACAAAAAAAATCCGATGAACTCAACGTCCATCGGATTTTTTGTCTCACTGTAATCAGTCAGTGATTATTTGTTGTTAGCATCATCGTTGAAGGTAGCCACACGGTTGAACTCCACCTGCTCGAATAGCTTGTCAGTGGCACCGCAGCCTATAGCCTTCAGACGGCTGGCAGCAATCTTATACTTCTTCACGAGTGCGTTCTTAACAGCCTCGGCACGTGCCTGCGAAAGCTTCTGGTTGATTTCAGCAGAGCCTTCTGGCGAAGCATAGCCCTTGACCGTAACCTTGGCCTCAGGATGATTCTTCATGTAAGAAGCAATAAGCTCGATGGGAGCATACTGAGCGGGATCGATGACGCTCTGACCCTGGCGGAACAGCACAGTGGGCTGCAGGTTGGTGGCCGTAGCGGGCTTCACGTACTTAGGCTTCTTGTTGCACTCATCCAATGCATTCTTCAGGTCCTGAATCTGACGATCCTTTGCCGACAGCTTGGAATCCTTGTCATTCAGCTCACCGCGCAGACTGTTGATTTGCGAATTGAGGCCGTCGATTTCCGACTGGTCACGAAGCTGTGCGATAGTAAAGTTGTGAGTGCCGTTGGAGTTCTTGAACTTGTAAACGATACCGGCATTCAGCTGGACGAAGCTCTTATTCACATTGTAGGCAGTGCCCTCATAGCCAAAGCCGTTGAGTCCCCACACCACAGCAGGCTCCACATAGAACTGCCAAGCCTTGTTCTGACCGAGGTTGAAGGCAAAATCGAGACCAGCTTTCGAAGTGAAACTGTTGGTACGCACAATATTGTCGCCGGCTTGAGTCAGGACATTCGTTCTGTAGTTCTCGCCCACATACTTATCTTTCTGACCGAACACATGTCCCCAGCCAAGACCATATACTGCACTCACCTCGAAGGCACGGGGCTCACCCTTGTAACCTCCGAACCAGTTGCTCAGGTTCACTGTTCCGAGCAGGCTGGTGTTGAGGGCACGGAAAGCAGTGCCGACCGAATTCCAAGGCTTATTGGAGAAATAAGCGTTGCTCTCGACGGCAAGGCCGAACACTGGGGTGAAGTTGCGGCCCAAACGAAGGCCGAAGTTGGGATTGAGGTTGTTGAGCCATCCGTTTACACCCGTAGTCTTCGAGGCTACACCGCCGTTGATACCAATGTAAACATTGTCGAACGTCTTGCTCTCTGTCACGGTCTGTGCCGAGACTGAAGCCACCGTAAGAGCGGCAGCAAACAATAAAACTAACTTTTTCATATCTCTAATTATTATAGTTGTATTCAATGAGTCACCTCATCTAAACGCGTGCAAAGTAAGAGAAAATTCTCAAGACTTCCAAACAAATCACCCATTATTTTATGTTGAGGAACATAATTAGTTAAAAAAGAGACAAAATGGGACAGTTTCCATCACCGATAGCGGGTGGTTTGCTATCTTTTTAGTAACTTCGCTCCTATGAAACGCATCATTCTCATCACAGGCGGCCAGCGCTCCGGCAAGAGCCAATATGCCGAGCGGTTGGCTCTAAAGTTAAGCCCCCGTCCGGTCTATCTTGCCACAGCCCATATCTGGGACGGTGAGTTCAAGGAGCGCGTGGAGGCCCACAGGAAGCGCAGAGGCAAGGAATGGACGAACATAGAGGAGGAGAAATATCTCAGCCACCATAATATATATAATAAGGTAGTAGTCATCGACTGCCTCACGCTGTGGTGCACCAATTTCTTCTACGACCGCCAAAAGAATGAATGGGAGCAGCCTTCTGTCGACGAGGCGCTGCAGGAGCTCAAGGCTGAGTTCGACCGTTTCACCAGTCAGGATGCCACCTTCATCTTTGTCACCAATGAGATTGGCAGCGGAGGCGTGAGCGAGAATGCCGTGCAGCGCCGCTTCACCGACCTCGAAGGCTGGATGAACCAATATGTTGCGGCGAAGGCCGACGAGGTGGTGCTGATGGTGTGTGGCATCGCCGTCACCATAAAAGGAGGGAGACAGGCATGAGAGCATTCAACGTGAAGCCCGTCGACGAAAGCCTCAGGCCAAAGATTCAAACGAAGATCGACAACCTCAACAAGCCGTTGGGCTCCATGGGGGAGCTCGAGAAGCTGGCCATGCAGGTTTGCCTGGTGCAGCACACGCTGCAGCCCAAGCTGACACATCCCTGTCACATCCTCTTCGGCGCCGACCATGGCATTGAGCGTGAGGGAGTGAGCATAGCACCAAGGGACGTAACCTGGCAGCAGATGGTGAACTTCGCACGGGGCGGTGGAGGAGTGAACATGCTCTGCCGCCAACACGGGTTCAAGTTGCGCATCGTCGACATGGGTGTCGATCACGACTTGTCGGCTGTTCCGGGTATCCTACCGCGCAAGATAGCGTGGGGCACTCGTGACTTTCTACACGAGCCAGCCTTGACGCCGGAGCAGATGAATCAGGCCATCAACACCGGAGCCGATATCATGGAGCAGTGCGTGAGCGAAGGCTGCAACATCGTGGCTCTTGGCGAGATGGGCATTGGCAACACCTCGCCCTCCAGCCTGTGGATGTCGGAGATTGGCCGGGTGCCTCTTGCAGAATGTATCGGAGCCGGATCCGGGCTCGGACACCAGGGAGTGGCCCACAAACTCAAGGTGCTCACCCAGGCCCAAGCTTTATTCCACAGTACTCACAGTGAGCCGACAGTGGAAGAGGTGATGACGTATTTCGGGGGCTTCGAGATGGTGGCTGCTGTGGGCGCCATGGTCAGAGCAGCCGAGTCGGGATGCCTCATTCTGGTCGACGGGTTCATCATGTCGGCCTGCATGCTGGCCGCCTCACGCCTCTACCCGGCCCTGCTCGACTATGCCATCTTCGGCCACGTCGGCGATGAGGCAGGCCACCAACGCCTGCTCAACCTCATGCAAGCCCGTCCGCTGCTCAGTCTCGGCATGCGGCTGGGCGAAGGCACCGGTGCCCTCTGCTCCTACCCCCTCGTAGAAACATCGGTGAGAATGATAAACGAAATGAACAACTTCCAAAATGCGCATATCGATAAATACTTCTAAGTGGTACGACCGGGTGTGGGCATCCTTCATCTTCTTCACTCGCCTTCCTTTTTGGCGCCTTCACCAGCCTCCCCGGCAGGCCTACGAGACGGTGGTAGAGCAGTGGCCTCTGACAGGATGGATGACAGGATGCGCCATGGGCTCAGTGTTGTGGTTCGGCTCCTTGGTGATGCCCTGGTCCGTGACGGTGATATTAGCCATCATTGTGAGGCTCCTGCTGACCGGAGCACTCCATGAGGACGGATTGGCCGACTTCTTCGACGGCTTCGGAGGCGGCGGAAGCGACAAGGAGCGGATTCTCAGCATCATGAAGGACTCACGCACCGGCACCTACGGAGTACTGGGGCTTATCCTGTATGAGTTGTTGCTCTTCTTCTGCCTCTTTGAACTCCGCCCAGAACTGGCCGCTATGGCGGCAATGGCTGCTGACCCCTATTCCAAGATGATTACGGCACAGCTCACGCAGATGATGCCCTACGCACGCACCGAGGCCACGTCGAAAGCACATGTGGTATATCGCAAATTCACAATCGGCGCCGGTATCAGCCTTTTTCTGCAAGGCATCCTACCGCTGATGGTATTCCTCCTTACCACGGGTAAGCGCTGGGACCTGCTGGTGTTTGTGCCCTGCATCGTCATGTATTTCCTCTATCTGCTCATTTGGCGCCGCCTGCGGGGCTACACGGGCGACTGCTGCGGAGCGGTCTGTCTGCTGACTGAGCTGAGTTTCTATCTGACCCTACTCACCCTAAATTAAATTGCCATGCGTATTATTCTTGTCCGTCATACCAGCGTCGACGTTCCCAAGGGCACTTGCTACGGGTGGACCGACGTGCCTGTGGCCTCCACCTTTGAGCAGGAAGCCAGTAAGACCAAAGTGAACCTGAGCCAATATGGCAGGATGGATGCCGTGTTCTCATCCCCACTGACGCGGGCACGCAAGCTCGCTGCCTTCTGCGGATATCCCCAACCGCAAACCGACGACCGACTGAAGGAGATGAATATGGGTGAATGGGAAATGCGACTCTACGACGAGATTGCTGCCCACGACCCGCGCATCCTGGAGTGGTATCGCGACTACATGAACCTGAGTTGCACCGGCGGAGAAAGCTACCAAGATGTCTACCGGCGTGTGGCCTCCTTCCTCGACGACACCCTTAGAGGACCTTGGCAGCAGGTGGCCGTCTTCGCTCATGCAGGGGTGCTGGTGTGCGCCGGCGTCTGGGGAGGCCTCTTCAGCCGCGATGAAGCCTACGAGAATCTTGTCGGCTATGGCGGAATCGAAGTTGTAGAGAAATGACAATCCCCGACTCCTTTGGGAGAGTCGGGGATAAAAGGTAGAGCCTTACGACTCTGCCACAAGGCATGGTATAGCGCGGCTTATTTGCCTACACCGGTATGGAGCAACTGCTTCGGACAGTAGTTGTAACCGGCCTGCTTCCAGTAGCGGGCATCGGCTGACACCCTACGGCGGAAATTCTTGTAGTCCTTGTTCTGCCTCTTGGTCCAGCCAGCCTCAGCAATGGCAATGAGGCGTGGCAGAGCCAGGTATTCGAGATAGCGATTGTCGGAGACATGCTCGGTCCAGAAGGTAGCCAGCACTCCTTTATAATGCTTCTCGGCCTCCACCGGCAGACCTTCGGGTACGGCCTCGGCACCATAAGTCACAGAGAGGCTGTCAGCCCCATTACCGGCCCCGTCGGGCTCGTCGGCATCTGTACTCTGTTTCCGGTTGATGTAGTAAGGTCCATAGAAAGACACCACATTGTCGAGTCCCATACTGGCAGCCTTTCGTGCTCCGGCAGCAGCAGGATTCCAGCAATAGACAGTGGGGGCAGCCTTCTTCACATCATCGAGCTCTGCATCCTTGGCCGTTATCGCTTCATTCCAGACACAGGTGCGACACCCTCTTTGCTTTAGGAACGCTGCCATCTCGAGTATGAAGCGGCTCTGCAAGGCGCGGAAACTCTTCAGCCCTTCACGACTGACCAACGACTGGCATAGCTCATTCTTCTCCCAGGCCTCCGTTGGGCACTCATCACCGCCAATATGAATCTGCTTCGAGGGGAACAGCGGTATAAGCTCTTCAAGGATGTCCTGCGCAAACTGTACGGCCTTGGGATTTGCCACATTGAGCACATCTTCGGAAATGCCCCATCCGGTCCACACCTTGTGCTCACCCTGAGGCGAGCAACTGTACTCAGGATAGGCCGTCATCGCTGCGGTGAAGTGACCGGGCATGTCGACCTCGGGAATGACCTCGATATGAAATTTGCGGGCATAAGCCACCACGTCCCGGATTTCATCCTGTGTGTAGAAGTAAGGACCATAAGGTTTGCGCAGCCAGTAGACGCCCTTATCCATATCCACCATGCGGCTGTCCTCGGCTACAGCACCCACAGAGGTGAGACGAGGATATTTCTTGATCTCCACTCTCCATCCTTGGTCGTCGGTGAGATGCCAGTGGAAACGGTTCATCTTGTAGTCGGCCATCAGACGAAGCATCTTCTTAATCTCAGCTACATCAAAGAAATGGCGCGACACATCGAGCATGAAACCACGGTAGTGGAAACGGGGGCTATCGGTAATTTCCAAAGCAGGAAGACGGAGCGACTTCAGCTGTGCATCGGGCTTCAACGCTCTCACAGAGGAAGGCATAAGCTGCAAGAGCGTGCGGAAGGCATAGAAGAAACCGGACGTGGTGGAAGCAGTGATGTCAATGCGCCGCGGAGAGATAATCAGCTGATAGGCCTCTGAGGGCATGTGCTCCTTACGGTAATGTAACTGGATGAGAGCTCTGGATGAGGCCGACGCCAACTGCGGACGCAGAGCCGTGACACTACTGAGCTGCCCGGCAAAGGCACGGGCCTCAGCCACAATGCTGTCGGGGAGCGAGTTGGTGCTAATGACAAATGTCCTTGGCAATCGACAAGTGCCCTTGAACAGTTTCAACGCATTCGGTTTGGGAGTGAGGTTCAAATCCGGTGCACCTTCCCCGCAACGGGCCTGCGCAAACAGGGAGAACGAGCTGCCACTCACAAGAAGCAGCAATATCAACTTATATGCAATAGACTTCATAACGTATATCCGGAATGATACTACTTAGATTTTACCTTCAGCCAACCCTTTGAGGAAAGGCATCAGCACTTTGGCTGAGGGCTCAGCCTGGCGCATGATGAGCTTGATTTCATCGCCCATGCCCGTAAGAACCTTGAACTGATAGGTGGAGTCGGTGTCAATATTCTTCACCTTCGCGACAACCTCCGCTGCATCCCCCTTCAGATTGTCAGCATTTAGAGGTGCATGGGTACGGGAGCGGGCCATAACGAGAACAGTCGTCCAGTCGGCCATATCGCGCAACTTAGTTACCCAACAATGAATGTCGTTCCAAAGAAGCCTGTCTGATTCACGAGGCGAAACAGCTAAACGGCAAAGCGCCTCAGCCGACTTATGGATGCTGCTCAACTGAGCAAGCAAAGTCTCGGGATGCGACATGTCAGAGCGCCAGACACGGATAGCGGTCGAGAGTGGAGCGTCCTCGTCGTAATACCGAAGGTTAGCAGCAATCGACTTAAAGGCTTCCGCATAAGCGCTTCTGAAGATGGCCTGGATGGAGGCTTCCCAAGCTTTCGTATTATCAAAGCGTGCCATATTCCAGCTGTAGTCGGCTGCGCCGAAGAGGGCCGGTTTGCTGGCCTCTCCCTGCTGCATAGGGTTGAGGATAAGTGTCTTCACGCCACGCATGTCGGGACTGAGCCTGGCGTGATGGTCTATGTGGGCCTCGTCGGAGAAATTAGTATAAGTATCCGACATGAAGAGTTTCGTCACATCGTTGTCATTGCAAGGATAATTCCACCACCAGGCCACGTCTCTCCCGAGCCAGCTCTTCACTAAAGCAGGGTCCTCGGTGTTGGGTACGGTCCACACTGCTTTACCCGTGATATAGATGTTGGTCTTCTCCGGTGTGGCCGAAAGCGAACGGAAAAAGCGACTGGCCTGGTCCTTCTTCACCCACGAATAGGCGTACAGCTGCGGCACATAGTTGAGTGCCTTCACTGTATCCTGCGATTTGGCTCCAGGATAGTTCCAAGTCCGGTCGACAAGCTGCTGGAGCCGGGTCAGACGGCGAGCGGCCAGATTCAAGCTTGCAGTATCGTCGGGCACTCCACAGTCGTCCACGAACACACCAAACTGCCTTACACCGAGCTCATGCATGGTGCGGAATTTCTTCATTATGCGGTCAAGCACTTCTGGCTGGGCAGCATCCACAAAGGCTGTTCCAGGATGTATGGCCCAGATGAAGTTCACCTTGCACCGACGTGCCTCTTCGGTCATCGACCGCATCATGTCGGTGGTCATATAGCCAATTTCGCGCTGCTCGGGTGTGATGGTTTGAGGATAAGGCTGGTCCCAGTAACGGGAATGATAGGGGTCGCTCTTGGCACCATACATATAAGTGTTCATCTTATAGCGGGTCATGAAGCGAAACAAGTCCTCGGTGACCTCCTTTGAATACGGCACTCCGTAATAGCCTTCAATAATGCCGCGGTCGCGAATGTCGGCATAATCAGCGATATCAGCAGACTTCATCGTCCGAGGCGAGGCGTCGAGCATCTGCTCCAATGAGGCCAGACCACAGAAGACGGCATCAGTATTCTCGCCCAGAATCAATGTGCTCCAACGGCCTCCTTCGCTGCGTAACGAAAGCACGTGGCGATCGTACTTTTGGACTGCGAAGACGCCCCTGTCCAACTTCCACTTAGTGGCCATGCGGTCGGCGGCATCCTGCTCGCCCTCAACACCCAACAGCAATATGGCCCCGCTCTGAGGAACCGACTTGCTGTCAACATACTTAATGCCGTGTTCGGTCAGCACTTGGTGCGCCCGCTGTAAAGTGGCATCATCGATTGCTGAGCCTGCCACAATAGTAACCTCTGAGGGTTTCTTTAAGGTCTGCCCCGTCAATGTGATATGATGGGGAGTAGGCCAAATAGAATAGGGTTCAGCTGCCATTGCTCCTAATCCGCAAGCTGTTAGGAGGAGGGACAGTAATAGTGATTTTAGTCGCATAACGAATTAATGTTTTGAAGGTTGACAATCTTTGGAGGCGGTCATGCAATCTGAATGTCAGCATCGTGAACATCAAAGGATACTCCATCCCATCGCGCAAAACTGTCACCCTACTTAACATTTAAGATTAGCAATAGCCCCAATAAACTTTGATGATACAAAGTTACAGCAATAAGGGGCAACGACAAAGAAAAACGCCAGCTTTTTCACTGTGCAGCACGTATTCTCTTGCTCTACGGCAGCAAGCGCCGCCCTGCTACACCCAAAAAGGCGACGCGCATCCCTGCGCATCGCCTTGCCAAAATTAGAGAGTTATAAAAAACAAGTTATTATTGTTTAGCAATAATCTTCATACCCTCTTCCACTGCCTGCATGTTGAGTGGAATCAAGTCGTGATGACGCTCAGGAAGTGTCTTGAAGAGCGCCTTGTTGAGTCCATCTGTACTAACGACAGGGCACACCTTGAGAAGACCGCCAAGGACAATCATATTAAAGACCTTGGCATTCTTCATCTCGGCAGCCTTATCCATGGCATCAATCCGATAAACAGTTATATCCTTCCGCGTTGGAGGATTGAGAACGCCATAGCCATCGTAAATCAGAATGCCACCAGGCTTCACCTTAGGCTCGAACTTATCGAGTGATGGCTGATTCAGAACAATTGCCACATCGTATTTACTCAATATCGGCGAGCTGATGCGGTCATCGCTGACAATGACCGTAACATTGGCTGTACCGCCACGCTGCTCAGGACCGTAGGCAGGCATCCAAGTGACCTCTTTGCCTTCCATAAGTCCTGAATAAGCAAGGATCTTGCCCATAGAGAGCACACCCTGGCCACCGAAACCGGATATGATAATTTCTTTCTTCATACGTCCAAAGTATTCTTTAAGTCACCTTTAACATACTGTTTAAACATATGCTCCTCCATCCACTGATTAGCTTTCACAGGAGAGAGCTTCCAACCGCTATTGCAAGTAGAGACTATTTCAACAAGCGAAGAACCTTTGCCCTGCATTGAGGCTGTAAATGCCTTTTTAATAGCAGCCTTTGCTTTGCGTATGGACGCAACAGTCTCAACACTCTGGCGGGTTACATAGCAGGTGCCCTGAAGATGCGAGGCGAGTTCTGTGATATTGAGTGGATAGCCATGGAGTTCAGGATCACGTCCATAGGGACAAGTACTTGTTTTCTGCCCGAGAAGCGTAGTGGGGGCCATTTGACCTCCGGTCATACCATAGATGGCATTGTTGATGAAGATGATAGCTATATTCTCACCACGGTTCAATGCATGGATGGTCTCAGCTGTGCCAATGCAAGCCAAATCGCCATCCCCCTGATAGGTGAAGACCAGCCGGTCGGGCCACAAGCGCTTAATAGCGGTAGCGACAGCAGGTGCACGTCCATGCGAGGCTTCCTGCCAATCGATGTCGAGATACCGATAGGCAAAGACTGCACATCCAACAGGACACACTCCAACGGTCTTGTCTTCCATGCCCATTTCTGCAATCACTTCAGCCACCAATTTATGCACCACTCCATGTGAGCATCCGGGGCAGTAGTGCATGGGGGTGTCATTCATAAGCTTGGGTTTCTCATAAACCAAGTTCTCAGGTGCTATGATATCATTATTCATAATGCTCTTCTTTAATTTACGAATATCGAAGTTCTATTTATCGTACATCACGCATGTGACTGCTCATAGCTTCTTCAATGCCTCTACGATTTCTTCAGGTTCAGGCACAATGCCACCAAGGCGGCCAAAATGCTCGACCTTCACCTTACCATTGATAGCCAGTTTCACATCTTGAATCATCTGTCCGGCATTAATCTCCGATACCAAGATTCCCTTTTTCCCTTCTGCCACTTGAGCTATTTCCTTCGACGGGAATGGCCAAAGCGTGATGGGACGAAAGAGACCAACCTTAATACCTTCGTTGCGTGCAATCTCCACAGCCTTTTCACCAATACGGGCGGCACTGCCAAAGCTCACGATGACATACTCTGCATCGTCCATCAACTTGGTTTCATAGCGCACTTCCGTACGCTCAGCCTCAGCATATTTCTCTTGGAGATGGAGGTTGCGCTTCTCCATCACTTCGGGCTTCAATTCCAAAGAAGTAAGGATATTTGGCTGTCGGTCAGGAGTACGTCCGATGGTAGCCCAAGGACACTCCTTGCGTATCTGTTCTTCGGTGCGCCGCTTTTTGAACGGTGGCAGCACCACCTTCTCCATCATTTGGCCGATTACACCGTCAGAGAGAATCATCACCGGGTTACGATACTTGAAAGCCAAATCAAAGCCCAAATCTACGAAGTCAGCCATCTCCTGCACGGAATTTGGCGCCAGCACTATCACATGATAGTCGCCATTACCGCCGCCACGGGTTGCCTGGAAATAGTCACTCTGTGAGGGTTGGATGGTACCTAAGCCAGGGCCACCACGCTGCACATTCACTATTAAGGCAGGAATCTCGGAGCCTGCCATATAGGCAATGCCCTCCTGCATGAGCGCTACACCGGGCGATGATGACGATGTCATCACACGCTTTCCAGCGCCGCCACCTCCATACAGCATATTCGACACTGCTACCTCGCTTTCGCCCTGAAGCACCACCATACCAGTGGTTTCCCATGGCTTAAGCTGAGCCAAGGTTTCAAGCACCTCACTCTGAGGAGTGATCGGATAGCCAAAATAGCCATCGCATCCACAGCGCACAGCTGCTCGAGCGAGAGCCTCATTTCCTTTCATCAATACTGCTTCTTCTGCCATGATTACTCCTCCACTTTCTTTTTATAAACGGTAATACATCCATCTGGGCACACGATACCGCAAGAAGCACAGCCGATACAGTCGTCAGGCCGCGCTGCCTCCACGTAAGGGTAGCCATGGACATTCACTTTCTTCGGGGCTAACTCTATAACATGTTTAGGACAAGCCACAATGCAGAGCTGGCATCCCTTACAACGGTTGGTGTTGACCACAATGGCACCTTTTAATTTGCTCATAGTAAACGGTCTTTAAGATTCATTATTATACCCCCGTCTTTACCTTACGGGTTGTACGCATCTTTATTATAAAAGTCAAGAATGCTGATCAGCATTTCGCGGGCCTCAACAGCGGGCGACTGGGGATCAATATCTATCGCCTCCATATAACAGTTGAGAGCATGCTGCCAGTCACCATGCCTCCGATGCTCGTTTCCTTTGTTATACCACTCTTCAGCTGTCATTTATAGAATTCCTTCTTTGCTGCCGCAAGGGTGTTCTTCATGAGCGAGCAAATCGTCATGGGCCCCACTCCTCCCGGCACAGGGGTTATAAAACTGCACTTAGGAGCAACTTCACTAAACTTCACGTCACCATTGAGTCGGTAGCCACGCTTCTTAGATGCATCAGGAACACGAGTAGTGCCCACATCAATGACAACTGCTCCCTCTTTCACCATGTCGGCGGTAACAAAGTCAGGGCGACCTATAGCAGCAATAATAATATCAGCCCGACGGCACTCGTCCTTCAAATCCTTTGAATGGGAATGGCAGACTGTTACCGTGGCATCGCCATACTGCTTCTGCATCATGATCTGCGCCATGGGCTTGCCTACGATATTGCTTCGCCCCAGGATAACGCATTTCTTTCCTGAAGTTTCAATGCCGTAATGCTTCAACAGAGTGAAGATACCCAACGGAGTTGCCGACACAAAGCAGGGAAGGCCAATGGCCATACGCCCAACATTGACTGGGTGGAAACCGTCGACATCCTTTCGATAGTCGATAGCCATGATAATTTTCTGCTCATCAATATGCTTAGGAAGAGGCAGCTGCACGATGAATCCGTCGACATCGGCATCCTTATTGAGATTGTCCACGCAACTGAGCAACTCCTCCTCTGTCACGTCCTCTTCAAATCGGATAAGCGTAGACTTGAATCCACACTGTTCACAAGCGATGACCTTATTCTTGACATAGGTTTCAGAACCGCCATCATGACCTACAAGAACTGCGGCCAGATGGGGTTGTTTTCCACCATTGGCAAGGATACGTTTCACTTCTTCGGCAATCTCCTCCTTTACAGCCGTAGCTGTTGCCTTTCCATCTATCAACTTCATGATTATATTCCTTAATAGTTATGCTGAGGCACATTCATTTGAGTCCTCTCATTCGGGCAGCCATACCTTTCATGCCACCGCCTGCAACCATCCGCATCATCTTCCGGGTCTGGTCGAACTGCTTGATAAGCCGGTTGACCTCCTGCAGGCTGGTTCCACTACCTTTGGCTATGCGCTGGCGTCGGCTTGAGTTGAGAATTTCAGGTGTTGTGCGCTCCTGCGGAGTCATACTTCGAATAATCGCCTCAACACCTTTAAAAGCATTATCGTCGATATCTACATCCTTGATGGCTTTGCCAACACCAGGTATCATTGAAGCGAGTTCCTTGATGTTGCCCATCTTCTTGATTTGTTCTATCTGATTGAGGAAGTCGTTAAAGTCGAACTTGTTCTTTTGTATCTTCTTCTGCAACTTGCGGGCCTCTTCCTCGTCGAACTGCTCCTGTGCACGCTCCACAAGTGAGACGACATCTCCCATTCCAAGGATGCGGTCTGCCATACGTTCTGGATGGAACACATCAATAGCTTCCATCTTTTCACCCGTACCTATGAACTTAATGGGCTTAGTGACAACGTTACGGATACTGAGGGCAGCACCGCCACGGGTATCACCATCGAGCTTTGTGAGCACCACGCCATCGAAATCGAGGCGATCGTTGAATTCCTTGGCTGTATTGACAGCATCCTGACCTGTCATCGAGTCAACCACAAAGAGTGTTTCATCAGGGTTGACAGCCTCCTTGAGTGTGGCGATCTCGTTCATCATATCCTCATCGACAGCCAGACGGCCGGCAGTATCGATGATAACCGTGTCATAGCCTTTCGCCTTGGCCTCATGAATGGCATGATTGGCTATTTCCACCACATTCTTATTCTCGGGCTCAGCATATACGGGCACTCCCACCTGCTCACCAACAACCTTCAACTGTTCGATGGCAGCAGGACGATAAACATCGCAAGCCACAAGTAAAGGATTCCGACTTTGTTTCTTCTTCAGGAGATTAGCCAACTTGCCACTGAACGTCGTCTTACCCGACCCTTGCAGACCACTCATCAAGATGACAGCGGGCCTGCTCTTCAGATTGAGCCCAACAGCCTCTCCTCCCATAAGCTGAGCCAACTCATCGTGTACTAACTTCACCATAAGTTGCCCCGGCTTGATAGCCGTAAGCACATTCATACCCAAAGCCTTCTTCTTCACATCGTCAGTGAACGACTTGGCTACCTTATAATTAACATCGGCGTCAAGCAAGGCACGACGCACATCCTTCAAGGTTTCGGCAATATTAATCTCAGTAATCTTTCCCTCTCCCTTGAGGATCTTGAACGACCGTTCCAGCCTTTCGCTTAAGTTCTCAAACATAATGTCTCCTTATCTATTTATTGTCTATAGTGCAAATTTACGCAATTAAAAAAAGGCGACAATAGCCTTAGCCTTTTTTTTATGTTATTTTAAAGTATGGAAGCTTGAGCGCGAATTATTCGACAAGCAAAGTGAGGCAGCCTTCATCATTGACTTCAGCAATGACAGCAGGAAACGGTATTCACTTGCTCTCCTTTACTCTTCCACCAAAGGACAAGGAGAATGGAGGCATCAGCTCTGAGCCCAAAGGCCTTAGTGACAATAAGTAGAGGCCATTCCTCCCACCTTTTACACCGGATGGGCTGAATGGCCTCGCTAATAAGACAAATTACATTGTGAGCAGGCGCAGGAACTGACAATCATGTCACCCTACAGGAAATCACTTGTGTTCTACCGCCTCTTGCTCAAGTCCTTGATGCGGATATTGCGGAACTTCACACCCTCGCCGTGTCCACAGAAACTGATATAGCCGTCTTTGTTGAACAGTCCCGGATGATTGTTGTGGTCGACGGTATAAGGATTATTCGACGATCCGTCGGGAGCCACATTATGTCCTTGGCAGGCCTCGCGGATGTTGCCGTCGAGAATCACTTCACCGTTGACCGTCACCTTGATATGGTCGCCAATGGCTTGAATCTCTTCCGTGTTCCAGGTACCGAGTTTTCCGAATTTCACATGTTTGGGCACAATGATGCCATAGACGGCGCCATGCTGCTGATAGGGGTGCAGACCTGCGTAGATGGGATCATCATGGTCGAGCACCTGTATTTCCATGCCCTCATAAGCGGCGTCGGTATTGAGCTTGGTGCGAATGCCAATACCATTGTTGACGCCCGGCTTCACGAAGCTGAACTCAAAGCGATAGATGAAGTCGCTGTACTTCTTCTTCGTATAGAGATTTCCCCCATTGCCATAGTGTGCCTTCACATAGATATTGCCATCCTCGGGCACGTAGTTGTCAAGATTGCCCTGCCACTGATTCAGTGAGCGGCCGTCGAAGAGCGCCACAAAGTCCTCCTTCTTTTCCTCTTTCGATACGGTATAAACGGGAGTAGAAGGAAGTTCATGGACGTAGAGATTACGTACTTCCACTGCTTTCTCCTTGGCCCAAACAGAGATGAGCCCCTGAGGAGTGAGTTCCTTTCCCCCGTCGCCATTCTTGATAACAGCGTTGTCGGCCACAGTCTGACCGTTGCTTTGAACGAACAGACGGTCGTTCACCAGCTTCACATACACCGTTGTCCAAGCACTCTGCGCCTTGGCCGCGTTCTGTACCGGAGCAGCATACATGAATGAGGCGGTTCCGGATTGGAGCTTCACCTCCGGCATCGACCTTAGATTAAGCACTCCTGAGCCCTCAGTATGGAATTCCATGAAGAGCTCAAAGTTCTCATACTGTCGTTTGTCACTCACAGTCTGCTTTCCTTCGGCCTTTCCTTCGTCAAGGCGCAGTTCAAAACCAGTTGGAGCAACCGAGGCCAGAAGTCCATTAATATCCTTGATGGCATACTCCGCATCAGCATCCGACCGAGCCAGTTCAGTGTAGACCTCCTTGGCTTTGGTGAGCAGTTGCTTCACCGTCTGACCAGCCAGAAGTTCCTTATTCTTGGTAAGAATAGTTCTCACAGCTTCAGCGGCAGCAGGCGCAACATCTTTCTTATCGAGATAGCTGCCGGCAAGAACAAGTGCCGGGAACGTGTGGTTCGAACTTAAAGCTTTCAGCGTGCGGTTGACGGTCGCTACAGAGGGATTGAGTTCAAGTACCATCCGATAGAGTTGATACTTCTGTATATCATTGTAAGCCGACTTCTCCGTCAGCACCACATAGCGGTTGATGGCTGACTCCTTTTTCGTTGCGTCACCCTTGGCGATATGATAGAGGATGGGGAGCAAAGAGGCATTGTCGACCTCAAGCAGCGAGCTGTAAGCTGCATTCTTATCGGCTCCCTTCCCCAGCTCAGTCAGCAACTGGTCAACAGCCTGTTTATTGCCCACCTGGGCGAGTAGCGGATAATAGAGCGAAGGCTGTGCCGTGGATGACAGACGACGGGCGATGAGGTCAAACTGCTCATCGGCCGACAGCTTACGGAGGGCGAACTTAGCCGCTTTCTGTAGTTGTGGCTTATAGGTTGCAGGAGCTGTTTCCATCAGTTCGCAGGCCTCATTAAAGTCTGTGGTTATAGTAGCCAGTGCTGTGGCAGCCGCAGTTTTCTGCTCAGCCGAGCCCGACTTCAGCAGTTTCACCACGTCGGCAAAAGCTGCACTCACATGGCGTTCTCCCGCAAGTTGAATGGCCTTAAGCGGCACATTGGGCATCGTGCTATGAATCAGAGCAGCCAAACTGTTACCGATATTGCCATGAAATGCGAGCAGAGCCTCCGAAGCCGCAGCAGCAGTCGGTCCGTTGAGCGCTTTCAGCAGCGCCTGCAATAGCGCTTCGCCACCAATCTGCCCGGCGCTATGAATAGCAGCCAGAGCCACATCCGGATTGCCGCTCTGCATGGCTGTGGCCACGAGTTGGGCTGCCTGCGCCTTATGGTTATTACCCATCCACCGAAGTACATCCACCTGTGCACCGGGACCCAAACGATTAAAAAGTCCAAGGAGCTTTGCGGTAAGTTCGTCGGTGTCGACCAACGAGGTTCCTTCCAGCAGGGCCGTATTGCGCACCTGAATATCCTTATCCTTCATTGCCGCCACCACATCACTGAGCACGTTGGAACCCGAAGTCTGAAGCAAGAGCTTCATACCGGCACAACGCATGGCACGGTCGTTGAGCTTCAAGAGTTGGCGGGCCGTCTTGTTCACTTCCTTTGCATTTGTAGAAGCCAATCTGTCGAGCAGCATGAGATAAGCATCATTGGCATCGGCATCATCATCCTTATAACCAGCCTTGCGGGCTGCGTCGCCAAGAAGCTTAAGCGATTTCGATGAACCGCATGCTGCCAGCGCATTGTAGATGGCATGAAGGTCAGAGGCTTTGTCGCCCATCCTCGCCCATTGCAGAAGGATATCCTCGACCTCAACCGACGACATATGACGCCAAAAAGCCAGATTAGCCAAATCAGCCAGAGGCGCCCCCTTCTCTTTCATCAGGCTCACCACCTCGGCGTCGACATCCGGCAGGGAAGCCAGACCGCGTAAAGCGTAGGGACGAAGGTAGTCATCGGTGAGATAGCGCTTGAAGACTCCGAAGTCGGCTTTGTCGGCGAACTGTTCCAGCACCGTGAGCAGAAAGGCCACATTATCCTTATCGGTGAGCTTCGGAAGACTTCGCAGCAGACCATCATGAGCGCCGGCCCTAAGAGCCTCACGCCCCGGCGCCATCACATAATTGGCAATGCCGTTGATGGCATAGGTGAAAGACACGTTCTTCCCTTGACCCGAGGGCTGAAGCATGCCTATAAGCATCTGCATGCCTTCCGAGCCGGTACCGGCCATCTCACCGATTACCTGGTCGAAAGCCTTATTGTCTTGAGCTGGCAATTGTGCCAGACCGTCGGCAATGATGGTGGAAGCCACTCTGTGCCGGCTATCGCGCTCCTGAGCACTACCCGGTAAGCATAAAGCCAGCAGCAATACTATCGCGAAAAGATATCTTAGTTTCTTCATCTTCTTGAGTTTTAAGGTTAAGGCTGTTAGATGGTCCACGGTCCGCGCATAGGCTGATGGATAAGCGCGTTGGCAGCACTGTCGTTGATGAAGCGCTGTGTCTTAGGATCGAAGTTCAGCACTTTTCGGTTGAGCCGCAGAGCCACCGTACCAAGATTCACGAGCGTGCAACTGTGGTGTCCATTCACTTCATTCAGTGCAAACTTCTGACGTGTTTTCACACAATCAATGAAGTCCGTACGTTGTGGTTCTGGGTCAGGATATTCATTGAGCTTGTTCATGATATCGGGAATCGTGCATTCGAAGCCCCGGTAAACTTTCCCCTTCGGTCCTTCGATATAAGGAGTCTTGCCCTGGCTTTCGAAGCCTTCGCCTTCGAGCACTATCTGACATCCGTCTGCGTAAGTGTAAGTAATCTTATGCCAGATGCCCACGGCATCCCAATGCTGCTGGGGTGCATCGCATTCCACCTTTACGGGGAAGTCGCCATCCTTGCCCAGGATGTACTGCACGGGGTCGAGATAATGCTGGCCCATGTCGGTGAGCCCTCCTCCATCGTAGTCCCAGTATCCGCGGAAGGTCTGATGCACACGGTGAGGATTATAGGGTTTGTAAGGAGCCGGCCCCAACCAGAAATCATAATCCAGCCGGGAGGGGATGGGCTCCGGTATGAGTTTTTCCTTACCCACCCAATAGAACTTCCAGGCAAATCCGGTGTTGCCCGACACCGTCACCTTCAGTGGCCATCCGAGCAGTCCGCTGTCGACCAGCTTCTTCAATGGCTTCACAGTGGTGCCTAAGCCATAAAAGGTGTCCTGGAAACGGAACCAGGTGTCGAGACGGAAGATGCGGTTATAGCGCCTCACGGCCTCCACCACCCGCTGTCCCTCGCCGATGGTGCGCGTCATGGGCTTCTCGCAGAAAATGTCCTTTCCGGCCTTGGCAGCCTCAACGGCCATCAGTCCATGCCAGTGAGGCGGAGTGGCAATGTGCACAATGTCGACATTGGGGTCGTGGATAAGGTCACGGAAGTCGTGATAGGTCTTTAGCGTTTCGCCGAACATGCTCTTTCCCTTCTCAAGGCCATTCTTCAGATGGTCGGCATCTACATCGCAGATAGCCGTAAGCCTGCACCTATCGTCGCTGGTGAAATGACAGGACGACAAGCCTATGCCACCCGTACCGATGATGCCCTTAGTTAATTGGTCACTTGGCGGAGTAAAGCCATTACCGCCCAAAACTCTCCGCGGAACGATGGTGAATAGTCCCAACGCTCCCATCGACTTAAGGAAATTTCTTCTGGTAGTCCTCATGATAGGTAACTGGTTTATATTATATTCAAGTTAACGCTTCTGTCTCTGCAAAGATAGGTCAAAGTCTGATAATATCAAAGGAAAAGGAAGATAATTTTCAAATTTTTCTTTTCCTCCTCCTCAGATCCACATTATGGAAGGGCAACTGTCACACAGCCTCTAAGTCCGCGTTATTCTTCGCTGGCTGTGATTCTGAACTTAGCCACCAGCGGGAGATGGTCGCTGAAACCGCCCAAATATTTCGGTCCGAGATAGTTACGGCGTGGCTTCTTGCCTCCGTATTTTTCATCGTCTTCCAAAAGAAAAGGCTCGTCGGCAACGTAGCATTCGGCCACTGCTTTAAGCAAGGAATTACTGACCAGAATATGGTCCAGGCTCCCCCACTCTCCATGATAACGGTAGGTGCCTTTAGCCCCATTGCGTCCGAGGGCCTGTGCCGAGACATCGGTCATACCGTGGGTGCAGATAAAACTGAGGCTCTTGCCTGAGGCATAGTCATTAAAGTCGCCGGCTACGATGATTCGGGCATCTGCATTCAATGCTTTCAGCGAGTCGATGGCAAGACACAGAATTTTGGCCACCTGCATACGGAACGGACGGGAGGCCACCTCGCCTCCTAAGCGGCTCGGAGCATGGACCACAAACACATGAAGAGTGTCGCCACTGATAATACGGCCCGAAGCATAAAGGATGTCACGCGTGGGTCGCATGTGCTTCACCAGGGGCACCCGTAGAGCATACGAGCGCACTAAAACGAAGGTCTGGGGCTTATAGACCAGGGCCACATCAATGCCACGCGCATCGGGCGAGTGGGTCATGAGGTATTCGTAACCCATCTTGCGCAGCAACGACCGACGGGTGAGATCGGTCAGCACACTGTCGTTTTCTACCTCACACAGTGCTATCAGACCGGGCATTTGCATCTCCGGCCCGCCACATGCTGCCAGCTCCTGGGCGATATGGTTGACCTTCAGCCAATAGCGTGACCGGGTCCAGTGATAGCTACCCTCAGGCAGAAACTCTTCGTCCTGCTTAAGCGAATCGTGGACACAATCGAAGAGATTCTCACAATTGAGTTCCACAAAGGTCAGCAGCCCCGCCAACAGCAACCCCAGCATACAGCTTACTTGAGTTTAGAATAAGGTATCGTGAACTCAATGATGCCCGCAGCATAAGGGGCTATCTCATACTGCTGATAGACGAAATGCACGCCCCGACGGGTGAAATAAGGCGAATAGGCAGGCAACGGAATCAGACTGTCGTTGATGAACAGCATCTTCTTGAGGTCTCTCTCCCTGACCGGCTGTCCAGAGCTTGCGAAATAACTCACCACACCACGCCGGAGCAGAGGCTGCAGGCGACGCGCTGTCTGCGATGGCTTCAGCGCCTTCAGCCTATTGCCTGTCTTGCGGTCGAAGCTCACACCGTACCTTACCGTTGAGCCATGCGCTCCTCCCTGGAAAGTGTAGGCCTCCACTTCATAGGTGACGAAGCGGCTGCCCTTGTAAGTCAGACGCATGGTCACGTTGGAGACGTAGGGCACTTCGGCCGAAGTGATGTCCTCCATCGACTTGTTTCTGAAGGTGAGAGAATCGAAAAGCTGACGACTGTAGAAGCGGGTCACGGCATCGCCATCAACGATGTTGCCAGGGAATGAGGCTGCCGGAGTGCCCGCATCACCATCGACAACAATCTGATACTTCATAACGGTGTCCATCTGAGCCTTCAGGTAAACTCTCACCGCATTGGCCACGGCAGTGGAGCCTTCGGGCCAGTCGGCCTTCACACTGACATCGGCATAGCGGCTGGAGTCGCTGAAGGCCACTGTCTTAACGGTGAATGGAACAACGGCACTCGACGAATTGCTCTTTCGGGACTGCGCCAAGGAGCTCAAAGCCACGAGCAATGCACAGCAAAAGACAATAAGATGCTTCATATTCATATCTTGCATTTAGGGGTTACAGCATATTCGGCCTCAAGCGTGGGCACTTCCTT
>ONMG01000066.1 GCA_900318855.1 uncultured Prevotella sp. | reverse complement strand
TGCTGTGGTTTTTGAGGTCGTAGACTCCCACCGTTACCTTATGGCTTGTTTCACCGGCCATGGGGTATTTGTCGGGTTCTTCCTCTGCCTCCCGCTTAAAGATATTTACTTGAGGATAGTCCTTAACCATAGTCTGGTCCATGCGGTAGAAGGCCAGGTGCTGACCGTCGGGTGACCAGAATGTGCCTTTAGTGATGCCAAACTCGTCGCGGTGGACACTCTGCCCGTAGACAATGCAGCGAGAGCCGTCGTGGGTAATCTGGTTCAGCTTGTCGTCGGCATCTCTCACGTAGAGCTGGTCGGCATGCACGAAGGCCACGGCTCGTGAAGCCGGGCACCAGTCGCTGGCCTGGTCCTCGTCCTTGTGGGTGCCCGTCCACACTACCTTACCCGTTTTGAAGTTGATGAGCCTTCGGTAGCCATGCTGGTCGAGCAGCACGAGGGGCTTCCCCGGATAGGGGAAGGAAGCGTAGAAAAGATTGGTTGGCTTACTGTCGGAGCCAGTGAGTGAGCCGTTTACTTTGTCCAGCGTGAAGAGTGTTTTCTCGCTGCCGGTTCGCTTGTCAATGACTTTACATAAATCGGTCTCCAGCCGTATAAGCTCTTCACCCCACCACGCGGTGTACCTGTTTTGGGGCACCATATTGTGGTAGTTGGTGCCTCCGAAATTGAGGTCCTCGAGTGTGAACTGCTTGAGTGGGGGCAACTGAGCCTCGGCTATATGCGTGGAAAGCAATGCCATACAGAGAATGACGAGTTTCGGTTTAATCTTCATCATAATGCCTCCTGTCTTTCTTCCAATTGTCTCTACTGTTCTTGAAAGGCTTGCGCGCCCGCGGTGCCCGGTCGTCGTCCTGATGAGAGAAGGAGCGACGAGAGCCGGAGCGGCGTTCTTTGCGGTCGTTATTTCCAAAGCTATGGAAGCGGAAAGAACGGATGTCGCCTTCTTCGTTCTGTTCTTCTTCCTCAAGTCGTTTCTTGAACTCCCGCTCCTTCTTGAAGCGGTGCTTCTGTCCCATTTCTTCTTTCTCCCGCTCTGTCTTTACGATGCCGCCCTTTGACCGGAAATCATTGAGTTTACCGTCGAAGATGACGTACTTGCGGAACTCGCATTCCAGGCTGCCGTTGAATAGAGGTATCTTTATGGACGGCTTGAGACCTATCTGCTCGAAGCATTCCTCACGATAGGAGAGTACCCAAGCCTCGTTGCCTGTAAAAGCATTCTTGAGCCGTTCTCCGATCATGCGGTAGGTGCCGAGGAGGTCGGGTGTGGAGATGCGCTCTCCATAGGGTGGGTTCATCACGATGACGCTCTTCTCTGCGGGTTTCTTGAAGTTCTTGAAATCCTGCTGCTCCACAGTGATATATTGCGAGAGCCCTGCTGCCTTGATGTTCAGGCGTGCTGTGTTGACGGCCTTCATGTCGATATCGTAGCCATAGATATGGTGCTCGAAGGGACGCTCCGTGGAGTCGTCATTGTAGATGCTGTCAAAGAGTTCCTGATCGAAGTCGGGCCATTTCTCAAAGGCAAATTCCTTACGGAAGACGCCGGGACTCATGTTGAGCGCGATAAGTGCTGCCTCGATGAGAAGGGTGCCGGAACCGCACATAGGGTCGATGAAGTCGCAAGATCCATCCCAGCCAGTCATGCGTATCATGCCGGCAGCCAGCACCTCGTTGATTGGGGCCTCTACGTTCTCTTGGCGGTAACCCCGACGATGGAGTGACTCGCCACTGGAGTCCAGGCAGATGGTGGCATCGTCATCGGCAATGTGAATATGGAGTCTTATGTCGGGATTGCTCACCGAAATATTGGGACGGGAGCCGGTCCTCTCTCGGAACTGATCGACTATGGCGTCTTTCACCTTGTAGGTGACGAAGCGTGAATTGCGAAATTCATCCGAATAGACAACAGAGTCTACGGAGAAAGTCTTGCCTTCCAGGATATACTGACTCCAGTCAATTTCCTTGGTGGCCTCATATACATCCTCAGCCGATCTTGCCTTGAAGTGCATGATAGGTTTGAGGATGCGGATGGCAGTGTGCAGTTGGAAATTGGCACGATACATCATCTCTTTGTCACCGGTGAAGGATACCATTCTCCTGCCGGGCTTCACGTCGTGTGCTCCCAGTGCTGTTAGTTCTTGTGCCAATGTGGGCTCAAGGCCCATGAAGGTTTTGGCAATGAGTTCAGATTCCATAAGTTGTGATTACTGCTCCGCCTCACTGTATAGGGCGGAATCTGTGCCTGGCTATGCCTCGGAGCAATCCGATGGAGAGATGCATCAGAGGGTGGGCCTTGCTGTTGTTATGATTTTGAGTGTTATATATGTTTACTATTGTCCTACTTGTTCTTGCGCTCAGTTCTGAAAATACTTCTTCGTGCCTGGTTCCAGGTCGTGGGTGACCCATACGTTTGCGCCGACTACACAACCATTGCCGATGTGGATGCGTCCGAGAACTGTGGCATTGGCGTAGATGACGACATCATCGCCGATAATGGGGTGACGGGGGATGCCTTTGATAGGAATGCCTTTGTCATCGAGCGGGAAGCTCTTGGCACCGAGCGTTACACCCTGGTAGAGTTTAACGTTGTTGCCGATGACGGTTGTGGCACCTATTACCACGCCTGTACCATGATCGATGGTGAAATAGCGCCCGATGGTGGCTCCCGGGTGGATATCGATGCCTGTTTCCGAATGTGCCATCTCTGTGAGCATCCTCGGTATTAGCGGCACTCCAAGTTGAAGCAGCTCATGAGCAACGCGATAGTTTGTGAGGGCCTTGATGACAGGATAACATGCAATGATTTCGGCGGGATTGTCGGCTGCAGGGTCTCCATTATAGGCTGCTGTGACATCTGTGGCCAAAGTCTCGCGTATTGAGGGCAGCCGCGAGATGAGTTGGGTCGCAATGTCGAGGGCTTTGCCCTTCAGACAATCTATTTCGCAATGAGGAATGTCAATATCTTCTTTTGCAGCAAATGCTAATCCTGCAAGCACTTGCCCAGCAAGAATGCGCTGCAAGCGTTCTACATTAACGCCTATCTGATATTTAATGGTGGAAAGGCTCACCGTGGATTTGCCATAAAAACCAGGGAAGAGGATAGCGCGGGCAAGTTCGGCTACCTCGCTTAGTGCAGTGTTCGATGGCAGAGGTATACCGCCTTGATGCCGGTGCCACAATCCGCGCAAAGCCTCGGGTTCCGAAAGCCTGTCGACCGATTGTGTCAACATGACAGCAAGACCGTCACGACTCTTCTTGTCAAGTGATTCCATACTCTGCTGCAAAGTTACAAAAAAGTTGCTTATAGCAGTCTTGGACTACGGATTATTTTTTTGTTACCTTGAAAAATCTGACGTAAAGCTGTCCTATTCATCGTATCCGGGACTTCGGCGCAATATGTGAGTGAAATGGAAGCTCTAAAGTGTAACCCCATCCGGAATGTACGGATGATCTGAATAGCGAAAGTTCGCATCGTGTACCTTTAGTCGGAAGCAAGGTAACAGTCTTATTCCTGATTATCTGAAATGCCGTATAAAGGTTAGTTCTTTCGGAATCTTGGTCCAATGGCCATTGCGTGCAATCTTGAGTGTAGACCCTTTGTCTTGATGAAGGGTAAAGGTGGAGTCTGATGTACAGGTGAGCGTGGCAGTGAGGTCCTCGCTCCCATAGTCGTTGGTGATGGCGAGTGAGGCCTGGCTGCCTTTTACCTTTGCCGATGTGAAGAGCCACTTGCGGCCATCCTTCTTATCGCCAAAGTAACCGGGCAACTGACCAAAGATGGCCTGGCCTGGTACCATGACGCTGTTCTGATAGAAGTCCATCTGAATGTAGACGTCATACTCCTTATTATATATGTATCCCATAAAGGGACGTGGCTTTTGTGCTTGCGCCAACATGGCAAGCAGCAGCAATAGAACAGAATGTATTGCTCTTCTCATTTTATTATTGTCCGTTTGTGAACTTAGTAGGGGCAAAGTTAGTGTAATCTCAGTTCACAGCCAAGTATTTGGAAAGGTTTTTTCCTGGTCCTTGCGATAATCTCATTGGGAATTCATCTTGTTGAGCTTAAAGGGATGTCACTGCCCTTTGCTTCTCTGAAGGCTAAACGGTCTTATACGATGATTTATGTAAAACTATTTCGATACTTACCGCGTTTGCCCTCAATTTATTGCACGATTTCGATAATTCGCTAAGGGCAATCGAGTTGTTTTCATATAATATTTGTATCTTTGCCACCGAAAAGTTATTGTTATGGATAAACAGAGACTTGTTCCCGACTACATCTTTGAATCGAGTTGGGAAGTATGCAATAAGGTTGGTGGTATCTATACCGTGCTGTCCACGCGTGCCGACACTTTGCAAAAGAAGTTGAGAGACTGTATAATCTTTATCGGCCCCGATTGCTGGAAAGGCAGCATTTGCCCTTATTTTGAAGAAGGCAATGAGTTCGCACCCTGGCGGGAGGCTATCTGCGCTCAGGGACTGAAAGTAAGGGCAGGAAGATGGCTGGTTCCTGGGAGGCCTATCGCATTGTTAGTTGACTATAGTTCTCTCTTTGCACGAAAGGATGAGTTCTATGGCAAGATGTGGGAGTGGTACAGGGTGGACAGCCTTCATGCTTATGGCGATTACGACGAGTCATCGATGTTCTCACTTGCTGCCGGAATGGTAGTGGAGAGTTTCTATCACTTTTATCTTGGTCCTAAGTATAAAGTCGTCTATCATGGTAATGAATGGATGACAGGCATGGGACTGCTTTATTTGAGGCATCAGTTGCCCGAAGTGGCAACGGTCTTTACGACTCATGCCACCAGCATCGGTCGAAGCATAGCTGGTAATGGCAAGCCTCTCTACGAGTTTTTTACGGCCTACAATGGCGACCAGATGGCCGGTGAGCTCAACATGCAGAGCAAACATTCCATTGAAAAGCAGACGGCTATGAATGTGGACTGTTTTACCACCGTGTCGGAGATTACTGCTCGTGAGTGCAAGCAGTTGCTCGACAAGCCGGTCGACGTTGTGCTGCCGAATGGATTTGACAATGCTTTTGTACCCAAGGCGCAAGATTTCAAAAAGAAGCGGGCTGCTGCGCGCAAGAAGTTGCTTAATTTGGCCAATGCTCTTACGGGAAGTGCTGTTAGCGAGGATGCACTCATTGTGTCGACCAGCGGTCGGTATGAATTTCGTAACAAGGGCATAGATGTGTTTATAGAGTCGATGGTCAGACTGAGTCGCGATCCGAAGTTGAATCGTCAGGTTGTGGCTTTTATTGAGGTTCCCGCTTGGGTGGGCGGCCCTCGGCAGGACCTGCAACAGCGATTGCTGCATGGTGGAAACTACACGGAGCCACTCTCAAATCCCGTCGTCACGCATTGGCTGCATGATATGGGGGGTGACCGAGTGCTTACGATGCTTGCCTCGCTCGGTTTCAGAAACGAGGATAGCAGCAAGGTGAAGATTATTTTCGTCCCCTGTTATCTTACGGGTAATGATGGTATTATCAATATCAGCTATTATGACCTCATGACCGGCAACGACCTTTGTGTCTATCCGTCTTATTATGAGCCGTGGGGCTATACTCCGCTCGAGGCTGTTGCCTTTGGCGTGCCTTGTATCACAACCGACTTGGCAGGCTTTGGTCGTTGGGCCCAGACTGAAGAAGATTTCGGAGAGTCACTGCAGTCAGGTGTGCTTGTGGTTCACCGCACCGACACTAACTATTCAATTGTAGCAGATACGGTGAAAGACGCTGTCAGAGATTATGCGGCACTTGCGCCCAATGAGGTGAAGGCGAGTCGTCATAATGCTGTGAAGCTCTCGCGTAGGGCGCTATGGCCGAAGTTTATCGGCTTCTACTATGAAGCTTACGACATCGCCTTGAGAAAGGCTGACGGTCGGAAGTGCGCACTGTAACATTTTAAGTATATACATTATTAATATAGAATCATATGAAAATCAGAGCAGATTATGCCAATGAACCTCAGTGGAAGCAGATGACGATTAAGTCGCGGCTTCCTGAGCAACTGGAATGTCTCAATGAGCTTGCCCATAATATGTGGTGGGCATGGAATTACGAAGCACGCAATCTCTTCAAGAGTCTTGACGACAAGCTCTACGAGGAGGTGGGACATAACCCCGTGATGCTGCTTGAACGACTTAGCTACGACCGCAAGGAGGCCATCGTGAAGGATAAAGCAGTAATGAAGAAAGTGAACGAAGTCTATGCTGCTTTCCGCAAATACATGTCGGTGAAGCCCGATAAGAAGCGTCCCTCTGTGGCCTATTTCAGCATGGAGTACGGTTTGAACCAGGTGCTTAAGATCTATTCCGGTGGTCTGGGTATGCTTGCTGGCGACTATCTCAAGGAGGCTTCCGACAGCAATGTTGATCTCTGCGGTGTAGGTTTCCTCTATCGTTTCGGTTATTTCACGCAGACGCTTTCCATGGACGGTCAGCAGATAGCCAAATATGAGGCTCAGAACTTCAACTCGCTCCCTATCGAGAAAGTGCTCGATGAGAATGGCAACCAAATGGTGGTTGATGTGCCTTACCGCAATTATCAAGTTCACGCTCTGGTGTGGAAGGTTAATGTTGGTCGGGTATCGCTCTATCTCATGGATACTGACAATGACATGAACTCTGAGTTTGATAAGCCCATCACTCACAATCTCTATGGTGGTGACTGGGAGAACCGTCTCAAGCAGGAGATTCTGCTCGGTATCGGCGGCATGCTTATGCTCAAGAAACTCGGCATCAAGAAGGATATCTATCATTGTAATGAGGGACATGCTGCTCTTTGCAATTTGCAGCGTCTGTGCGATTATGTGCAGAGCGGCCTTAACTTTGACCAGGCTCTTGAGCTTGTACGTGCTTCTTCGCTCTATACGGTGCACACTCCGGTGCCCGCTGGTCATGATTATTTTGATGAGTCGCTCTTTGGTAAGTATATGGGTGACTATCCTCAGCGCCTGGGCATCACTTGGGATGAGTTCATTGGCATGGGCCGCACGAATCCCGATGACCATGGTGAGCGCTTCTGCATGTCGACCTTCGCATGCAACACCTGTCAGGAAGTGAACGGTGTGAGTAAGCTTCACGGCTGGGTGAGCCAGAAGATGTTTGCACCATTGTGGAAAGGCTATTTCCCCGAGGAGAGTCACGTCGGCTATGTTACCAATGGTGTACATATGCCCACTTGGACTGCCACAGAATGGCGCAAGGTCTACGACCGCTACTTCGATCCCTCTTTCATGAGCGACCAGAGCAATGAACAGATATGGCATTCCATCTATAATGTGCCTGATGAGGAAATTTGGGACACCCGTATGGCCCTGAAGGAGAAGCTCATCAAGTATATCCGTGATAAGTTCACTCAGCAGTGGCTGCGCAACCAGGGCGATCCTGCCAAGGTGATGAGCATTCTGGAGCGCATCTCTCCGAACGCTCTGATGATTGGCTTCTGCCGCCGCTTCGCAACCTACAAGCGCGCACACCTGCTCTTCACCGACCTTGACCGGTTGGAGAAGATTGTCAATAATCCCGATCGTCCGGTGCTCTTCTTCTTCTCCGGAAAGGCTCATCCCGCCGACGGAGCCGGACAGGGTCTCATCAAGCGTATCTTCGAAATCAGCCGTATGCCACAGTTTCTGGGCAAGATTATCTTCCTCGAGGACTATGATATGCAGCTTGCACGCCGTCTTGTGTCGGGTGTCGACATTTGGATGAACACTCCCACACGCCCGCTCGAAGCCAGTGGCACGTCGGGTGAGAAGGCTGAGATGAATGGCGTTGTCAACCTCTCCGTCCTTGACGGATGGTGGGTGGAAGGCTATCGGAAGGGTGCCGGATGGGCACTGCCGCAGGAGCGCACCTATCAGAATCAGACCTATCAGGATCAGCTGGATGCAGCTACCATCTATAGTCTGCTGGAGAACGAGATTATCCCACTCTATTATAAGAAGGGACGTAAGGGATATAGCGAAGGCTGGATAAAGGTTGTGAAGAACTCTATCGCTACGATTGCTCCACACTACACCATGAAGCGTCAGCTTGATGACTACTATGAGAAGTTCTACAACAAGGAGGCCGCACGCTTCAAGAAGTTGGCTGCCAATGACAATCAGCTGGCCAAAGAGATTGCACTTTGGAAGGAGACGGTGGCTGAGCGCTGGGATTCCATTAAGGTGGTGTCGAAGGACTCTAATTTCCTGGCCGAGGGTTGTGAGACCGGAAGGAAGTACGTGATGCGCTACGTCATTGATGAGCAGGGACTCGACGATGCTATCGGACTGGAACTGGTCTCGCTGAAGAACGAGCAGTCGACTGATGACCATCAGCTCTACGCCGTGCATCCTTTCAAGATGATAGGTCATACTGGCAACGACTACACATTCGAGGTGGAGGTTGAGCCCGATGAGGCTGGTACTTTCCGCTCTGCTGTACGTATGTTCCCCAAGAATCCAAATCTGCCGCACCGTCAGGATTTCTGCTACGTGAAGTGGATTGACTAATAAACACTAACCAGGGGAGGAGCATTATGCCCCTCCCTTTTTCTTTCTATTATGAAATCACTAAGAGAACTCTATAGAATAGGCAAGGGGCCTTCGAGCTCCCATACCATGGGGCCTAACAAAGCAGCTAAAATCTTTGCTTCCAGATACCCCGATGCAGCAAGCTTTGAAGTCACCCTCTATGGCTCGCTTGCTGCCACTGGAAAGGGTCATATGACCGACAAGGCCATTCTTGAGGTACTGGAGCCCGTGGCCCCAGTCAACCTTGTCTGGAAACCTCAGGTCTATCTGCCTTTTCATCCCAATGGCATGAATTTCAAAGCACTTGACACCAAGAATAATGTGCTTGATTCGTGGACTGTCTACAGTATAGGTGGCGGGGCGCTTTCGGAAGGCGATAAGCCGGGAGTGATGGATGAGCCGAAGGACGTCTACGGGCTGAACACCATGACCGAAATAGTGAAGTGGTGTGATGATAATGGCTGTAGCTATTGGGAATACGTGGACCAATGCGAGGATGACGGCATTTGGGACTATCTGATGGAAGTGTGGCAGGTGATGAAGGCTTCCATAGAGAGAGGATTGGAACATGAAGGACGGCTTCCTGGACCGCTCAATCTTCCCAGGAAAGCGCCTATCTATTATGTGAAAGCCACCGGCTACAAGCCTTCCCTTCAGACGCGTGGTCTCGTGTATGCCTATGCCTTGGCAGCCATTGAGGAGAATGCTTCTGGTGGTATCATTGCCACTGCCCCCACATGCGGTTCTTGCGGCGTGTTGCCAGCAGTGCTCTATCATCTGTCGCGTGGGCATGGATTCTCCGACCGGCGCATCCTTCATGCACTCGGCACGGCCGGGCTCTTCGGCAATGTGGCTAAGCAGAATGCTTCAATCAGTGGCGCCGATGTCGGATGCCAGGGTGAGGTAGGAGTAGCATGCGCCATGGCTTCGGCTGCTGCCTGTCAGCTCTTCGGCGGTAGTCCATCCCAAATAGAGTATGCGGCCGAGATGGGTTTAGAGCATCATCTGGGCATGACGTGTGACCCCGTTTGCGGACTCGTGCAGATACCTTGTATTGAGCGTAACGCATTCGCTGCTACTCGTGCACTTGATGCTAATCTTTATGCTTCTTTTTCAGATGGCAAGCACCGGGTATCCTATGATCGTGTGGTGAGAGTGATGAAGAAAACCGGGCATGACTTGCCTTCGCTCTATAAGGAAACCAGTGAAGGAGGGCTGGCAACGACACTCTGAGGCTGTGTTTTCAGCCATGGTGGTTGCTTACATCAAAAGAAATGTATTAAACCCAAATCGGTCATTAGGATTTCTCTATGTCGTACGGCAAAGAGAAATCCTTTAATTTTTCCCATATAGATAAGAATGAT
>ONMG01000080.1 GCA_900318855.1 uncultured Prevotella sp. | reverse complement strand
CCAAGCCTCCAGCTCGTACCTTCCTACGACAGTGTGGTCACTAAATCTGCACCCTAAGCACCGATTCCTCATCCTCAGTACATCACCTTTCTTCTTAGCCCCGAGAGGGGCCCACACAATCGCAATCCTACAGCCACCAACTTCTGACATTCCCCCAACAGGCATCTTTCTCTATCCTTATGCGATAAAGTTGCAAGATGCATACTTTTTAACTAAAAGTCTTCCACTTTATCCGTTAATCTTCGTAATTTTGCAACAAATAAAAGTAAAGTTCAACGAACCATGACAAAGGACCTTGACATGATACAGCAGTTCTACACTGCCTTCCCCACCCAAGTGGCCACGGCGCGCAAGACGTTAAAGCGCAGCCTCACACTGGCCGAGAAAATTCTCTATGCACACCTCTATTCGCCCGACGGCCTGCACAGTTATCACCGCGGCACCGACTACGCCGACTTCCGTCCCGACCGCGTGGCTATGCAGGATGCTACGGCGCAGATGGCCCTGCTGCAATTTATGAACTCCGGCGTGCAGAAGGTGGCCGTGCCGGCCAGTGTGCACTGCGACCACCTCATCCGTGCCGACCAGGGTGCCGACTACGACCTCAGGACCGCCAACCGGGAGAACCAGGAAGTGTACGACTTCCTTAGGTCGGCCTCCGCCCGCTATCACATCGGCTTCTGGAAGCCCGGTGCCGGCATCATCCACCAGGTGGTACTCGAGAACTATGCCTTCCCCGGCGGTATGATGGTGGGCACCGACTCCCACACTCCTAATGCCGGTGGACTGGGCATGATAGCTGTGGGCGTGGGCGGTGCCGATGCCGTCGACGTGCTCACCGGCCAGCCCTGGGAGCTGCGCTTCCCCAAACTCATCGGAGTACGCCTGAAAGGGCGGCTCAGCGGATGGGCGGCACCGAAGGACATCATCCTCTATCTCTTAGGGCGCTTGGGCGTGAAAGGCGGCACCAATGCCCTGCTGGAATATTTCGGCGAGGGTGTGGACAGCTTGTCGGCCACGGGCCGAGCCACCATCTGCAACATGGGGGCCGAATTAGGAGCCACAAGCTCGCTCTTTCCCTACGACAGTGCGACGGCCAGCTACCTCAAGGCCACCGGCAGAGACGACGTTGCCGATGCAGCCAACCGATGTGCTGACTGTCTGAAAGCCGATGCCGCCGTGGAAGCTCACCCGGAGCACTACTTCGACAGCATCATCGACATCGACCTAAACCAGTTGGAACCCCACCTGAACGGTCCCTTCACGCCCGACGCCGCCACCCCGCTGAGTGCTATGAAGACGAAGGGCGAACATGAGGGCTACCCCATGAAGGTGGAGGTAGGTCTGGTGGGCTCATGTACCAACTCGAGCTATCAAGACCTGAGCCGTGCCGCCTCAGTGGCCCGCGATGTCTATGCCAAGCACATCAATGTGCAAGGACAACTCTATGTCTGTCCGGGATCCGAGCGCATACAGCGAACGGCCGAACGCGATGGTCTGCTCGATGACTTCCGGCGCATCGGAGCCGTGGTGATGGCCAATGCCTGCGGCCCTTGTATTGGGCAGTGGAAGCGCCACACCGACGACAACACCCGCCGCAATGCCATTGTAACCTCTTTCAACCGCAACTTCCGTCGGCGCGCCGACGGCAATCCCAACACCTATGCCTTCATAGCCAGTCCGGAGCTGGCCACGGCGCTGGCTATCGCCGGTCGGCTGGACTTCAATCCTGTCACCGACAGCCTCACCGATACAGAAGGCAAAGCCGTGAAGCTGAGCTGCCCGCAGGGCAACGACTTTCCGCCTCAAGGTTTTGCCGAAGGCGACGACGGATTCGTACCGCCTGCCGATGAGCCCCAAGAGGAAGTCATCATCCATCCCGGCTCCGACCGTCTGCAACGCCTCGTCCCCTTCGAACCCTGGGACGGCAAGGAGTTCACCCACATGCCTCTGCTCATCAAGGTGAAGGGAAAATGCACCACCGACCACATCTCGATGGCTGGTCCGTGGCTACGCTTCAGGGGGCATCTGGAGCACATCGCCGACAACCTGCTCCTGGGGGCTGAGAATGCCTTTACGGGAGAGGCCGGGAAGGTGAGCGACAGAATGAATGGCCGGAAAATGACTCCTGCCGAAGCCGCACGCGACTACCAGCACCGTGGCAGACGCTCCATCATCGTGGCCGAGGACAACTACGGTGAAGGCTCAAGCCGCGAGCATGCAGCCATGGAGCCACGCTACCTCGGCGTCGGCGTGGTGTTGGCCAAGAGCTTCGCCCGCATCCATGAGACCAATCTCAAGAAGCAGGGCATGCTGGCTCTGACCTTCGCCAACAAGGAAGACTACGACCGCGTGCGCGAGGACGACGACATCGACCTCGACGGACTGAGCCGATTCGCGCCAGGCAGCAGCTTCAGCGTGACCCTACACCACAGCGACGGCACGCAGGACACCTTCGAGGCCCGTCACTCTTACAACGAGACACAAATAGGCTGGTTCAAGGCTGGCTCGGCCCTGAATGCCACAAGGAACAAGATGAAAGCATAAACGACTATGGCAAAGATTACATTCGACGCTGACAAGCAGATGAGAGTGCCCACAACCGTGACCGTGCCCTACATTGAGGGCGACGGCGTGGGCAAAGAGATAACACCGGTGATGAAGCAGGTGGTGGATGCCGCCGTGAGAAAGGCCTACAACGGACAACGACAAATTGAATGGCTCGAAGTGCTCGCGGGTGGCAAGGCGCACGAACTGACCGGTCAATGGTTGCCCGAAGCCACCGTGGAAGCTTTCCGCAACTACACCATCGGCATAAAGGGACCTCTGATGACACCGGTGGGTGGAGGCATCAGGAGTCTGAACGTGGCCTTACGACAAGCTCTCGACCTCTACGTGTGCCAGCGCCCGGTGCGCTACTTCAAGGGCATCGAGAGTCCGGTGAAACATCCGGAAAAGGTCGACATGGTGGTGTTCCGCGAGAATACCGAAGATATCTATGCGGGCATAGAATGGCAGGCGGGCAGCCCGGAGGCGAAGCGCTTCT
>ONMG01000113.1 GCA_900318855.1 uncultured Prevotella sp. | reverse complement strand
CTGAGCATCTGTGAGCTTCAGGGTGGCTACGGTGTTGTCAGCGAGAGCCTTGAAAGCAGCGAAGTCGGCAGCTACAGCCACTTCGTTCTTGGTGAAGGTCTTCTCAGCCGTTGCCACGAGTTCGTTGGAAGCATCGTATTCGGCAGCTTTCACTGTAGTGGTCTCGGAGAGCGAGAAGGGTGCAGCGTAGAGCGTGCGCGAAGTGCTGGTCTGAGGATCGGTTCCGTCAACGGTGTAGTACACCTTGTCGCCGCCCTTGCTGGGCACTATGCTCACAGTGGTGCTGAGGTCGAAGGGAGTAGTGCCATCAATGGTGAGCTCAGTACTTGTGGCCTCGCCCACGGTGACCTCAATTTTGGTACAACGGGTCTGATGGATGTCAGAGGCAAGCGACACTGTTGGAGCATTACCTTCCCATGTGCCAATATTGTTTGTCCCTGCAGTGTATGTACCCGGGGTAGCGCTAGAGATACTTCCGGGCCCGTATTGAGCAGAGCCATTTGCTGTACAGGTGAGTACGATTTTCTTAATACTGCCGGTAGTTGTAGAAACAACCAGAATGTTATGCTGATAAATACGGTAGTTGTCTTTGCGGTCTAAGATTCCGGTACCGGTGGCTTCCGGACCCCTCGTTAAAGCTATCGTAACTCCATCCTTGGTTACAGAAAATCCTCCGACGTCCTTGCCAGCAGTGAACGTCACGACATTGTCAGCCCACGAAGCGCTTGCCACAAGCGTCATTGCAGCAACAAGCATAGTGCGTAAAACTTTGTTCATAAATGATAAGTTAAATTAGTATGATTAAGTATTTCATGGGCAAAGTTAATATATTCCTTTTTAAAAACCAAGGATTTGCCTTTGAAATTTTTACTAAATTTCGGGGGCGAACCATACTTTTTACTTGTATTCCCCCTATTCTCCCTAAATATTTGCGGAGGCATGGAGAAAGCATGAGGAAGGAAAGGTGGCTGCGTTCTGCCCTTAGAGGTGTGTCCCGCGGGGCACTCACCCTAAGGCTTTCGATGTTCCACCAAATGCCGTAGCTATCTCCGCCATATGCCGTACTTATCTCCGGCATATGCCGTACTTATCTCCGCCATATGCCGTAAATGTCTCCGCCATATGCCGTAGAATTGATAACCTGCCAGTTTGACCATCTGACCTACGGCTCTTTGACCATCTCAGCAGTGATACCTATCTTTAAAGTGTTCCTACCCAAGAAAACAGCAGAAAAAAGGGCGAAGTGACGGACGCGGGTGAGGAAAAATGACTAACTTTGCACCGTAGAATTAAAAGAAAACCTCTAATCATGAGAAAAACCTATTTTCTAATCGTCCTCATGGCTACCTTTGCCATCAGCGTGAGCACACCCACTCAAGCAGCCGAATCGCTCAAGAGCATGGCAGCCACCTTCAAGAACATTCCCGACAGTCAAAAGCTTGCCGTCTACTGGTACTGGATGTCGGACAACATCTCGCAGGAAGGAGTGCGCCGTGACCTCGAAGCCATGAAGCGCGCCGGCATCAACCGTGCCTACATCGGCAACATCGGTGAGTCCACCATCCCCTACGGCAAGGTGAAGCTCTTCAGTCCGGAATGGTGGAACGTGATGCACACCGCCCTGAAGACCGCCGGCGACTTGGGCATCGAGATTGGCATCTTCAACAGCCCCGGCTGGAGCCAGTCGGGCGGTCCCTGGATAAAGCCGGAGCGCTCCATGCGCTATCTGGCCTCGAAGAGCATCGAGATAGAAGGCGGCCGACTGTTCCGCGGAAAGCTGCCCGAGGTGGGACCAAAGGCGCAGGACGTGCGCGTGGTGGCCTTCCCCACCCCCGCCAAAAGCACCGCCTTCAGCTGTGCGCCGGCCCCCGATGGCAAGTCGCTGCTGTTCACGGCCGACCGGCCTGCCACGGTGCGCAGTCTGGTCATCCGTCCTCAGACCCGTCCGCAGCACTTTCGTGCGCAGCTGTTTCTGATAGAGAACAGTCGTGAGCGCCTGCTTCGCGACATCGACGTCGACCGCAGCAATCCCTCGACCAACGTCGGTTTCGTGCCCTATGCCCCCGTTGTGGTGAGCCTGCCCGCCACCATAGGTCAGCATTTCCGGCTCAGTCTCAGCACCGATGCCTCGGCAGTGGAGCAGGCTGTGCTGTCGGCCACGCCCCTGGTGGAGCGCTATGCCGAGAAGAGCTTCGAGAAGATGTTTCAGACGCCGCAGCCCCTATGGGGCGAATACATGTGGGCACAGCAGCCCGACCACGCCGGTGTGGCTGCCGACAAGGTAGTGGACATCACGTCGATGATGCAGCCCGACGGCACACTGGTCTGGAAAGCTCCTAAAGGCCACTGGACCGTGATGCGCACCGCCATGCTCACCACGGGGCAGACCAATGCTCCCGCCTCGCCAGAGGGAACGGGACTGGAGGTGGACAAGATGAGCCGCGAGCATGTGGCCTACCACTTCGACAAGTTCATCGGCGAGATTCTGCGGCGCATCCCAGCTCAGGACCGCAGGAGCTTCAAGGTGGTGGTGGAAGACAGCTACGAGACCGGCGGACAAAACTGGACCGACTCGCTCATCAGTCAGTTCACCGCCCGCTATGGCTACAGTCCGGTGCCCTATCTCCCCGTGCTGTCCGGAGTGGTAGTGGGCAACGAAGACATCTCCGACCGCTTCCTTTGGGATTTGCGCCGCTTCGTGGCCGACCAGGTGGCCTATGAGTATGTGGGCGGACTGCGCGAGGTGAGCCATCGGCACGGTCTGACCACCTGGCTCGAGAACTACGGCCACTGGGGGTTCCCCAGCGAGTTTCTGCTCTACGGCAGTCAGTCGGACGAGGTAGCAGGTGAATTCTGGAGCGTCGGCGACCTGGGGAACATCGAGAACCGTTGTGCCTCGTCGTGCGCCCACATCTACGGTAAGGCTAAGGTGTGGGCCGAGAGCTTCACCTGCGGCGGTCCCGACTACAGCCGCTATCCCGCCGAGATGAAGAAGCGCGGCGACCGCTTCTTCACCGAGGGTATCAACTCCACCCTGCTGCACGTCGACATGCAGCAGCCCGACGAGCGCGAGCCCGGCATCAATGCCCCCTACGGCAATGAGTTCAACCGCCATAACACCTGGTTCGGTCAGCTCGATGTCTTCGCCCGCTATCTGAAGCGCTGCAACTACCTGCTTCAGCAGGGCCAGTATATAGCCGACGCTGCTTATTTCATCGGTGAGGATGCCCCCAAGATGACCGGCATCCGACAGCCCGAGCTGCCACGCGGCTACTCCTTCGACTACATCAATGCCGACGTGCTCCTGCATCACGCCAATGTGGTGGATGGAAAACTCGTGCTCGACAGTGGCATGAAATACAGCGTGCTCGTGCTGCCGCCCGAGGACACCATGCGCGCCGAACTGCTGACCCGACTCCAGGAGATGGTGGCCGACGGACTCGTGGTGGTGGGACGGAAGCCGCTGCGCTCGCCGAGTCTGCAGGACTATCCTGAAGCCGACATGGCCGTGGCCAACCTGGCCAACAGCCTTTGGAATGCCGAGGTGCCCACCGGTGCCCAGTGGCATCAATTCGGCAAGGGCCGCATCTATACGGAGGCATCGCTTGAGAAGGTGTTTGCCGACCTGAGGCTGAAGCCCGATTTCACGGCCGACAGGGATGCCGACTCGCTGCTCTTCATCCACAGGAGAATCGTCGGCAAGGATGCTTATTTCGTTTCCAATCAGACCGGTAGCGCACTTTCCTTCAAGGGTATCTTTCGCTCCACATCGGGACAGCCCGAACTGTGGAATCCCCAGACGGCTACGGTGAGCAGGATGCCCCAGTACGGCACGGTCGGGGGACAGACCACTGTGCCCATGCGGCTGGAGGCCTTCGAGAGTGCCTTCATCGTGTTCGACGGTCAGAACAGCGAGGCTACTGAGCCACTGGGGCCACACAACTACTTTGAGCCAAAGCAGATAACCGAGATGGACGGACCGTGGAGCGTGAAGTTCGACGCTGCCAAGGGCGGACCGGCTGAGACCGTGAAGCTGACAGCACTCTCCGACTGGGCGAAGTCGACCGACAAGCGCATCCGCTATTACAGTGGTACAGCCCTTTACACCAACACCTTCAAGTTCCGCAAGAAGCCCACCTCCCCCGTGTTCATCGACTTGGGAAAGGTGATGGTCATGGCCAAGGTGAAAGTGAACGGGCAGTATGCCGGAGGCGTCTGGACGGCACCTTACCGACTCGACGTGACGAAATGGGTGAAGAAGGGCAAGAACACCCTTGAGGTGGAAGTGGTGAACAACTGGCGCAACAAGCTCATAGAGCAGGAGGCACTGCCGAAGACGGAGCGCGTCACCTGGCATCCCTATACCTACCTTAATAAGGACAGCGAGCTGCAGGAGTCGGGACTCCTGGGTCCCGTCAGGCTGATGCAATAGCAGCGCGGCACCGCTGTAGCGAGCTAAGATGAGGGCTGCCACGGCGGTCACAGCGACATCGAGGTGCCCAGTCTGTACAGCTTACGATTTTGCAGTAGCAGGCTTCAACGACTGCCGGTGCATCCTCCTTATTAGGTAGGCTGCACCGGCAGTCAGCGTGTAAATACTTACAATTGGTGGCTGCTGGCCTCCGTCATGTCGCGGAAAAGTAGTAACTTTGCGGATGAAAAGATTAAGGATATGAGACTTTCAGATTTACAGACAGGAGAGAAGGGTATTATTGTAAAGGTTTATGGTCATGGTGGCTTTCGCAAGCGCATCATCGAGATGGGCTTCATCAAAGGTAAGGAAGTCGACGTGCTGCTCAACGCCCCTTTCAAGGACCCTGTCAAGTATCGCATCATGGGTTATGAGGTGAGCCTCCGCCATAGTGAGGCCGCCCAGATTGAGGTCATCTCGCTCAAGGAAGCCCATGAGCTTGAAAGAAACCATACCGAAGAGAAGACACCCTCAATAGAAGTCGATGCTTCGGACCCCGATGAACAGGCACTCACTCCCGAGCAGCTCACTGAAGCCGCCGAGAAGAAACGCCATACCATCAATGTGGCCTTGGTGGGCAATCCCAACTGCGGAAAGACCTCGCTCTTCAACTTTGCCAGCGGTGCCCACGAGCGCGTGGGCAACTACTCGGGAGTGACGGTGGATGCCAAGACGGGCTATGCCGACTTCGAGGGCTACCACTTCGAGCTGGTCGACCTGCCCGGCACCTACAGTCTCTCGGCCTACAGTCCCGAGGAACTCTATGTGCGGCGGCAGCTCACGGAGAAGACCCCCGATGTGGTGATTAACGTCATCGACACCAGCAACCTGGAGCGTAACCTTTATCTCACCACTCAGCTCATCGACATGCACGTGCGCATGGTAGTGGCCCTCAACATGTTTGACGAGGCCGAGCAACGCGGCGACACGGCCAACCTCGACAAGCTCTCGGAGCTCTTCGGGGTGCCCATGGTGCCCACGGTGTTCAAGACGGGCAAGGGTGTTGACGAGCTCTTCAAGACCGTCATCCAGGTGTATGAAGGCACCGAGGGACAGAATCCCCACTTCCGCCATATCCATATCAATCATGGTCACGAGATAGAGCATGGCATCACCGACATGCAGGAGCATCTGAAAGCCGAGCCCGACCTGCGCTCGCGTTACTCCACGCGCTATCTGGCCATAAAACTCCTGGAGCACGACAAAGAGGTAGAGAACTATATCTCACAGTTTGCCGATGCCAAGGAGATACTGCGTCACCGCGACCATGCCGCGGCCCGCGTGAAGGAGGAGACCGGTGAAGACAGCGAGACAGCCATCATGGATGCCAAGTACGGATTCATCCACGGTGCTCTGGAGGAGGCCGGCTACGAGACGGGCCGGAAGAAGGACACCTACCATGTGACGCATCTTGTCGACCGCATACTCACCAACCGCTATGTGGGTTTTCCCATCTTCGTGCTCATCCTCTTCGTGATGTTCAGCTCTACCTTTGTGTTGGGACAGTATCCCATGGATTGGATTGACGATCTGGTGGGATGGATAGGCCGCGTCGTAGGCACCACCCTGCCCGACGGTCCGGTGAAAGACATGCTGGTGGACGGCGTCATCGGCGGCGTGGGCAAGGTGATAGTGTTTCTGCCCCAGATACTCATCCTCTATTTCTTCATCTCCTTCCTCGAGGACAGCGGCTATATGGCTCGCGCAGCCTTCATCATGGATAAGCTGATGCACAAGATGGGACTCCACGGCAAGTCATTCATTCCGCTCATCATGGGTTTTGGCTGCAATGTGCCGGCCGTCATGGCCACGCGCACCATTGAGAGCCGTCGCAGCAGACTCGTCACCATGCTCATCCTGCCTTTCATGAGCTGCGAGGCTCGTATACCTATTTATATATTAATCATCGGCACGTTCTTCTCCGTGCACTGGCAGGGCGCGGTCATGCTGTCGCTCTATCTCATCGGCATATTTGTGGCTGTCGTGATGAGCAAGCTCTTCACCCGCTTCGTCTTCAAGGGCGAGGACACTCCTTTCGTGATGGAGTTGCCCCCCTACCGCTTCCCCACCTGGAAGGCCGTCTGCCGGCACACTTGGGAGAAAGGCAAACAGTATCTGAAGAAGATGGGCGGCATCATCCTCGTGGCCACCATCATCGTGTGGGCCCTGGGCTATTTCCCCCACAACGACCAGCTCAGCGGAAAGGAGCAACAGGAGCAAAGCTACATCGGACATATCGGACGTGCCATAGAGCCCGTGTTCCTGCCGCAAGGCTTCAACTGGAAGCTGGACGTCTGCCTGGTGGCCGGTGTGAGTGCCAAGGAGATTGTTGCCTCCACCTTGGGCGTGCTCTATTCGACGGGCGATGCTGACGAGGGTGCCGACAGCGATATCACCTTCGGCACGCTGCGGCGTGAGGTGCAGACCGACGTGGCAGAGCTTCACGCTATCCCCTATCAGGATGCAGGACCGCTGACCACGCTCACCTGCTACTGCTTCCTGCTCTTTGTGTTGCTCTACTTCCCCTGCATCGCCACCATTGTGGCCATTAAGGGTGAGACGGGCAAGTGGAAATGGGCCATCTTCACAGCCGTCTACACCACGGCTCTGGCCTGGATAGTGTCGGCTCTGGTGTTCCAAATCGGGCGTTTGATGCTTTAGATGCCGAAAGGAGAGCCGCGGAGGAGATTTCTCAAAAAAAGTAGGTTGATAATTTTGTCCTTAGGCTAAGATAGCGTATCTTTGCAGAAAATTACAATCAACTATGACAGGATTAATCGGACTGCTGGCTTTCATCGCCATTGCCCTCATCGCATGGGGAATAGCCGAGGCAAAGTACAAGAACATCACTTACGAACACTCTGAGGCTGAAAAGGAAGAGGCCGCACTGCTCGAAGAAGAGCGCAAGGAACATGGCGACAAGGAAATGAATATCCGCGACGTCATCAAGAATATCAGTTGTAAAGGCTATAAGGCAGTCTGAAGCCTTATAGCCTGTTTGTCTACAAGCAATCACCATCTAATTTAAATTTTAGATAACTATGATTATTTATTCTAAGGAAGTTGACAACATGTGCGTTGTCAAGAAGGGCGCTTACCATGGCCCAGCTCCAATCCCTGACGACGGTAAATGGATTCAGGCAAAGGAGATAAAAGACATTTCTGGTTACACTCACGGTGTGGGTTGGTGCGCTCCTCAGCAGGGTGCCTGCAAGCTCTCCCTGAACATCAAGGACGGCGTCATCGTGGAATGCCTTGTTGAGACCATTGGCTGCACAGGTATGACTCACTCCGCTGCCATGGCATCCGAGATTCTCCCCGGAAAGACCATCCTTGAGGCCCTCAACACCGACCTCGTGTGCGATGCCATCAACACGGCCATGCGCGAGCTCTTCCTCCAGAGTGTTTACGGACGCAGCCAGAGTGCATTCTCTGAGAACGGTCTTGCTGTAGGTGCCGGCCTTGAGGATTTAGGCAAGGGCCTCCGCTCGCAGACCGGTACACTCTATGGCACACTCGCCAAGGGTTGCCGTTACCTGGAGCTCACCGAGGGTTACATCACCAAGATGTTCCTCGACAAGGACGATCAGGTGTGCGGTTACGAGTATGTTCACCTGGGCAAGATGATGGAAGCCATCAAGAACGGCATGGATGCCAATGAGGCTGTGAAGAAGTTCACCGGCCGCTATGGCCGCACCACCGCCGACCAGGGCATTGTGAAATCTATTGACCCACGTAAAGAATAAGGAGGACCAAGCTATGATTAGAAAAGTTGTTTACGAGAGCCAGGAGCGCCGCGAGCAGAACGTCAACGCTGCTCTGCAGAAGTACGGCATCAAGAACCTGGAAGAGGCTAATGAGATATGCGACAAGCTGGGTATCGATCCTTATAAGATTTGCGAGGACACGCAGCGCATCTGCTTCGAGAATGCCAAGTGGGCTTACGTGGCTGGTGCTGCTATCGCCATCAAGAAGGGTGTGAAGAGTGCTGCCGAGGCTATCGGCGAGGGCCTGCAGGCTTTCTGCATCCCCGGTTCTGTGGCCGACGACCGTAAGGTGGGTCTGGGTCATGGTAATCTGGCTGCACGTCTGCTCCGCGAGGAGACCGAGTGCTTCGCTTTCCTGGCTGGACACGAGAGCTTCGCTGCCGCTGAGGGTGCTATCCGCATTGCCGAGATGGCTAACAAGGTGCGCCAGAAGCCGCTGCGCGTGATTCTTAACGGTTTGGGCAAGGACGCTGCTCAGATTATCAGCCGTGTGAATGGCTTCACCTATGTGAAGACGAAGTTCGACTACTTCACCAGCAAGCTGAACATCGTGGAGGAGATTCCTTACGGTAACGATCCTTCGCGTCTGAAGGTGAAGTGCTATGGTGCCGACGATGTGCGCGAGGGCGTGGCCATCATGTGGCACGAGAATGTGGATGTCTCGATTACGGGTAATTCCACCAACCCCACACGCTTCCAGCATCCTGTGGCAGGCACCTATAAGAAGGAGCGCCTCGCAGCCGGCAAGCCTTACTTCTCAGTGGCTTCCGGTGGTGGCACGGGCCGCACGCTGCATCCTGACAATATGGCCGCCGGTCCTGCTTCTTACGGCATGACCGACACAATGGGCCGTATGCACAGTGATGCTCAGTTCGCCGGTTCCTCTTCGGTTCCTGCACACGTAGAGATGATGGGCTATCTCGGCATGGGTAACAACCCGATGGTGGGTGCTACGGTTGCCGTGGCTGTGCAGACTGACCTGCTGCTGAACAAGAAATAAGCGTTTGCGCTGATATATGCTGAAGCCAGACTCCTCTCTGAGAAGCCTGGCTTTTTTATGGCAGCTGCCACTCACATCGAACGGTCGGGAAAGGCTGCGGACGGTTAGGGTTCGATAATGTTGGGCGTGAACCATGACCTGTCATTCGGTGAGTGGTGATTGCCAGAACCTGAAGGTAATATCATGAAACTGTCCGTGACGGTCGAGCTGATAGAGTCTTTGGTTGGTGGTGGGCGACTTGAGCGGTCCTAAATGCCGGATATAAGGTCCAATCTTGATATAGTCGAAGTTCTCGGGCTCTATCTCCGGTGAGAGGCGCAGACGACCACTGTACCACCCTACCTTATAATAAGGATAGGCGTGACGGATGTAGGCTGCTGTCTCGTTGACCGCTGCGGGGTCGGAGTCGCCTCCCATCAGACAGATGCAGGTGATGTCGTGGCCATACTGATTGACAAAGTTGTCGACGGCCTTTCGGTCGAGCACATCACCAATGTCCTCCCACAGATACGTGCTATGGCATCCCGGACAGTGGCAGGGACATTGGGTAATATTGATGGCCAGCGTCGTCTCGTCGGGTATCTCCTGGAATACGATGCCCGTGTTGAGGTATTTCAGCATTCTTCTTTAATCAGTGATGTGACAGGATGCCACGTTTCCACTTCATTCCCTGCTTTCGCTTTCAGCCACACGCTCGTACTCCTTCTCGCCGGCATAGAATCTGCGATGCGCCTCCTGCTGACGCGCCTCGGAGAAGTTGCTCACTCGTTTCAGATAGCCGATGATACGAGTCATATAGTCGACGTTCTTGGAATGGCAGACAGGACATTCCTTGAGATAGCGCTTGTCGATATGTCCGCAGTCGTTGCATATCGTATTGGGGATGTTGTAGGTGAAATAATTGCAGCCTTCCTTGGCCGCTACCTTGAAGAGCTGCCGGTACTGAGCTTGGGAGAGATGTTCTTCCAGGTTCATATGCAGTGCCGAACCGCCTGTGAGATGCTCAATGTAAGGAGCACCGTGGAGACGGAACTTGTCGACGATGTCGACCGTGTCGTCCTCAACGACATAGAAATAACTGTTATAGCAGTCGCGTGGCACAAAGTAACCGTCCTCACGGTCCCATTTGGCATGCTTCACACCGACATTCTCAGCCGGAATCATCTCGCAGTTGAACATCGCCTCTTTGGAACGGTATTTCTTGTTGTAGGTCTCGATAAGTGAGAGGATGCCTTGGACGAAATGCTTGTAGTCTTCGTTTGGCGTAATGCGGAGTCCCATGAATTCAGCTGCCTCCACCAGGCCATTGATACCGATGGTCAGATATTGTCGACTGATATTGATATAGCCCGCATCGTACAAGGGCAGCATTCCGTGACGCTGCAGCTCCTTGACATTCTCGTTGTAAGCCAACTGCACCTTGTGGCAGAGGTCAACGATGGAAGCGAGATACTGCAGGTAGTCGATGTGATGATTGACAGCATATTGGATGCATCGGTTCAGATTGATAGTGAGCACACTCTTGCTGCCTGTCGACACACCACCGGCGCCGAGTGTGTAGCTGAAACCGTTATCGGTTATCTCATTCCTCAGTCGGCAGCAGCTGCTGAGCGAATCGGCATTGTCGCTCAAATAAGTAAAGAAGCTGTGGCCTTCGGCATACATGTGGGATGCAAAGTCGGCCCATTCCTCATCCTTGCAGTCGCCATTCTCAGTGAGCATGGCCATGGTTTCCACCGGAAAGGTGAGTACGGTTCGCGTGCGCTCCTGATTGAACCATGTCATGAAGCGTTTCTGCAACCAGTCGAGGCCTGACCAGTCGGGCTGGCTGCCGTCGGGAAAATAGAAGTTGGAGAACAGACTATCAAAGTAATACCTGTCATAGTAAGAGATGTTCCAGAACACGGCTTGATAGTTGCGGGCTCCGGTGGGCTGATTGAGTGAGTAGACAATCTGCTCGAAACAGTCGGTGATGACTTTGTCAAGCGTGCGCTGCTTCAAGCTCATGTCGACAATGTCGTCAACGTGCTTATAGTATTCCTTGCCGTATTCCTTCCCGATGAAGTAGTTCATGTACATCAGAAACTCCGGTGTGGCACAGGCTCCTGACAGCATGCTGCTCACCATGAATACCATATTGATGAAGCCTCCGCAAAAACTCTTCAGATTGGTTGGCGCAGTGGAATTGCCACCAATGCTCGTTGTCCCTCCTATGAGCCATGGGTACATTGTGATACTGGCGCAATAGGGAGCCAAAGATGTCTCGTCGTTCTTGTAGATGAAATGCTGATTCAACCGGTTGAGGTATTCGTCGGCAAGTTCCTTACCGTACATCTGCTTGATTCTGTCGGTCAGCAGGCGTCGGTTCAGTCGGATGAAGCTTTTCTTTGGCAACTCACCGATGAGCGTAGCGATGTTCTTGTGCTCCACGTTTGCATTGGCATCGTACTTCGAACCTGTTGCTGCATTCTCCGCACTCATGTAGTCTGTGAGAAACTTTAACTTGTCAACAGTGTCACGATCTTCTTGGTGTTCCTGTCGGTAAAGGATAAACGACTTAGCTACTTTGTAGTGACCCTCTTCCATCAAAGCTGTCTCTACTTGGTTCT
>ONMG01000005.1 GCA_900318855.1 uncultured Prevotella sp. | reverse complement strand
TATCGTGTTCCACTGTCTCATCTTCCCCGTTATGCTCAAGGCTCATGGCGGCTATATCCTGCCCGACAATGTGCCGGCCAACGAGTTCCTCAATCTTGAGAACGACAAAATCTCGACCAGTCGCAACTGGGCCGTGTGGCTCCATGAATATCTTCAGAATATGCCCGGGAAGCAGGACGTGCTACGCTATGTGCTCACCGCCAATGCTCCCGAGACCAAGGACAACAACTTCACGTGGAAGGACTTCCAGGAGCGCAATAACAATGAGCTCGTGGCTGTCTATGGCAACTTTGTCAACCGCGCCTTGCAGCTCACCAAGAAATATTGGAACGGGGTGGTGCCCGCCTGTGGTGAGTTGCAGGATGTCGACCGCAAAGCTATCGACGAGTTCAAGGATGTGAAGCAGAAAGTGGAGGCCCTGCTCGACGTATTCAAGTTCCGCGACGCCCAATTCGAGGCCATGAACCTCGCTCGCATCGGCAACCGCTACATCACGGAGTGCGAGCCCTGGAAGGTGTGGAAGACCGACCCCAAGCGCGTGGAGACCATTCTCTACATCAGCTTGCAGCTGGTGGCCAACCTGAGTATCGCCTTCGAGCCCTTCTTGCCGTTCTCTTCGGCGAAGCTGCGCAAGATGATCAATCTCAACGACTACAGCTGGTCGCAGCTTGGACGCACCGATCTGCTGCAAGCCGGTCACCAGCTGGCAGAGCCGGAGCTGCTTTTCGAGAAAATCGACGACAGTGTCATCGAACGGCAGCTGCAGAAGCTTGCTGACACCAAGCGAGCCAACGAAGCTGCTAACTTTAAGGCCAAGGGGGTGAAGCCCAACATCGACTTCTCGGAATGGGAGAAGCTCGACATCCGCGTGGGTCATGTGCTGGCCTGTGAGAAGGTGAAGAAGTCGTCGAAGCTCCTGAAGTTCACGCTGGACGACGGTTCCGGTAAAGAGCGCATCATCTGCTCGGGCATCGCCAAATATTATCAGCCGGAAGAGCTCATCGGCAAGGATGTGCTCTTCATCGCCAACCTCGCCCCGCGCAAGCTCATGGGCATCGAGAGTCAGGGCATGATTCTCTCAGCCGAGGACTTCGATGGAAGCCTGTCGCTCACATCCCTGCTCAAGGGCGTCAAGCCCGGCAGTCAGGTAGGCTGATTGCTTAGCGTTTAAGAATTAAAGAACACCTTATCTGCGGGCAGGTTGGCGATGGAATCTTTCGTCAGTCCTGCCCGTGTTATCAATAAAACATATGATAAAGAAACTGTTACTGTTGCTGCCTTTACTCCTCCTGACCCTTTCGGCCGGAGCTCAGATGGCAGACCCCGTTCACACCTCGGCCCAGCTTAAGACGAATGGAACGGCCGAAGGCGAGATTGTTTTCACGCTAAAGATTGATGCCGGCTGGCACGTCTACAGTACTAATCTGGGCTCCGACGGCCCTATTCAGGCGTCCTTTAATGCGGTCAAGATGGATGGTGTCGAAAAGGTCGGAGCACTGCGGGCTGTGGGACATGAGCTGTCGTCGTTCGACAAGCTGTTTAATATGAAGTTGCGTTACTTCGAGCATAGCGTGAGTTTCGTACAGAAAGTGAAGTTCACCAAGCCGACCTATACCCTCAATGCTTACTTGGAGTTTGGTGCCTGCAATGATGAAAGTTGCCTGCCTCCGCAGCAGGTGGATTTGAAGAAAAGCGGTAAGGCTCCTGCCGTAGAGGCTGCATCGAAGGAGGCTGCTCAGCTGGAGGCCGAGGATGCTACACAGTCGGCAGCCTCACTCATGCCGGCCCAAGGCGACTCTACGCAAGAGGCAACATTGGCTCAGGCTACCCCCGACACCTCGGTAGCTGTGAGCAATCTCTGGCAGCCGGTTGTCAAGGAGCTCCGGGCTCAGGACGGTCTCACCCAGAATGGCAACAATTCGCTTTGGTATCTCTTCATCATGGGTTTTGCCGGCGGACTGCTGGCTCTGCTCACGCCCTGCGTATGGCCCATCATACCCATGACGGTGAGTTTCTTCCTCAAGCGCAACAAGGATAGACGCAAGGGACTGCGCGATGCCATCACCTACGGTGTCTCCATCGTCGTAATCTTCCTCTTGCTCGCACTTGTCGTCACGGCCCTCTTTGGTCCGAGAAAACTCAATGAGCTGGCCACCAATGCAGGCTTCAACATCTTCTTCTTCCTCCTTCTTGTTGTCTTCGCCGTCTCCTTTTTTGGGTGGTTCGAGATACGTCTGCCGTCCTCCTGGGGCGACAAAGTAGACACCAAGGCCTCGTCGACAACCGGTCTGCTGTCCATCTTCCTCATGGCGTTCACCCTCGTGCTGGTGGCGTTCTCCTGCACTGCGCCCATCGTGGGTCTGCTGCTCGTCGAAGCCGCCACATCAGGCAACTGGATAGGCCCTGCCATCGGGATGTTCGCCTTTGCACTGGCTTTAGCCCTGCCGTTCACGCTCTTTGCCCTCTTCCCCTCATGGCTGAAGTCAGCACCGAAGTCTGGGTCCTGGATGAATACCATAAAGGTGGTTTTAGGCTTCATCGAACTTGCTTTCTCGCTGAAGTTCCTCAGTGTAGCCGACTTGGCATATGGCTGGCATATCCTCGACCGCGAGGTGTTCCTGTCGCTGTGGATTGTCATCTTCGGTGCCATGGGCTGCTACCTCGTGGGATGGCTAAAGTTCCAGAGCGACGAGACGGGTGGCGACCTCAACCGTCCGAAGCCCGTTCCGAGCATCATGCTCGGACTCTGCTCGCTGGCCTTCGCAATCTATATGGTGCCCGGCCTTTGGGGCGCACCCTGCAAGGCTGTGAGCGCTTTCGCACCACCCATGAACACCCAGGACTTCAATCTCAGTAAGGATGAGGTCAAGGCTGCCTTTACGAACTATGACGAAGGCATGGAGGCTGCCCGCAAGGCCCACAAGCCCGTACTGCTCGACTTCACTGGATTTGGCTGTGTGAACTGCCGGAAGATGGAAGCTGCGGTATGGACCGATCCCTCAATAGCCCAGAAACTCACTAAGGACTACGTGCTCATCTCGCTATTCGTTGACGACAAAACCCCGCTGGCCAAGCCGATAGAGGTGAACGAGAACGGACGCACGCGCACGCTCCGCACGGTGGGCGACAAATGGAGCTATTTGCAGAGCTCCAAGTTCGGTTCCAATACACAGCCTTTCTACGTAGCTGTCGACAACGAGGGCCATCCACTCAACGGCTCCTACAGTTACAAGGAGGATGTGGCACAGTATCTTGATTTTCTCGAAAAGGGAATCAAGAACTACGCTGACCGTCCATAGAGACGCAGGTTGACATTTACCTTATATAATATAATCAACTTAGATTATGAAAAGATTACTTGTTGCCGCCACAGCACTGCTGGTCACTGTCCCGGTGATGAATGCACAAAAGCTCCAGCTCAATGCCAAGAACATTGATAAGATTGTGAAGAGCATGACGCTCGAAGAAAAGGCTCAGCTCGTTGTAGGTGGACCAGGTATCGTGAAGGACGGCAAGATTGACGGGCAGCAGCCCGAGGCCGTCTTTGGTGCTGCGGGAATGACGAAAGCCATTCCTCGTCTGGGCATTCCCGGCACTGTTCTTACCGACGGACCTGCCGGTGTGCGCTTCAACCCGCAACGTAAGGGCGACAGCCGCACCTACTATTGCACGGCTTTCCCTATCGGCACGCTCGTAGCCTCGTCGTGGGACCGTCAGAATGCTCGCAGCGTGGGTGAGGCCATGGGGCGCGAGGTGCTCGACTATGGTTGTGATGTGCTCCTGGCTCCGGGTATGAACATCCACCGCAACCCGCTTTGCGGCCGCAACTTCGAGTACTTCTCCGAGGACCCGGTGCTCAGCGGAAATATGTCGGGCTATGAGATTCTCGGCGTGCAGAAGAACGGTGTGGGAACGTCGGCCAAGCACTTTGCTGCCAACAGTCAGGAGACCTATCGCACCGAGAACAACTCTGTGGTGGGTCAGCGTGCACTGCGTGAGCTCTACCTGAAGAACTTCGAACTTGCACTCAAGATTGGCAATCCCTGGACGGTGATGGCATCCTACAACCGGCTCAACGGCCCCTATACGCAGGCCAGCAAGACCTTGCTGCACGACTGGCTGCGCGGCGAGATGGGCTATCAGGGCCTCGTGATGACCGACTGGACCGGGCGTCGCAATACGGCCGACCAGATTAATGCCGATGACAACCTGCTCGAGTGGGGATTGGATTCCCAGGTACAGGACATCATCGAGGGTGTGAAGGATGGTAAGATTACGATGGCAACACTGGACCAAAGTGTGAAGCGCATGCTCCAGTATCTGGTGAAGACGCCTCACTTCCGCCATTTCCAATATCCCGGACAGACCGATCTGAAGGCCCACGCCTTGGTGTCGAGAAAGGCTGCCGAGCAGGGCATCATCCTGTTGAAGAACGAGGGTAGCGCTTTGCCACTGAAAGCTTCGGCTCAGGTGGCTCTCTTCGGTCAAGGCTCCTATCGCGGTTTCCTGGCTCATGGCTGGGGCTCTGGCGAGGTGCATAAGGCGTATGTGGTGAATCTGTGCCAAGGACTCGAGAACGATGGCTTCACGGTGAACCCTGAGCTGAAGTCGCTCTATGAGGATGCCGACAACGAGGTGGCCGTGAGCCGCAGTTATGCCGACCGCCGTGCCAAGGAGAGCGATGTGGCTGTGATTACGTTTAAGCGCAATGCCGGAGAGGGCAGCGACCGCCACAATACGGAAGGTGACTGGAAGCTCACTTCGCTGGAACGCAACCTTCTGAAGAATGTCTCGGATGCCTTCCATGCACAGGGCAAGAAGGTCGTGGTGGTGCTGAATATCGGCGGTGTCATCGAGACTGCCAGCTGGCGCGACCTTGCCGATGCCATTCTCCTGCCTTGGCAGCCCGGACTCGAAGGTGGCAATGCCATAGCCGATGTCGTCAAGGGTACTGTCTGCCCCTCTGGCAAACTGCCGATGACCTTCCCCGTGAACTATGAGGATATTCCATCGTCGAAGAACTTCCCCTCCGATTTCAAGAACGAGAAGTTCGATAAGCAAGTGAAGAACATTGGCTACACCAACTACGATGAAGGCATTTGGGTGGGCTATCGCTACTTCAACACCAAGGGCGTGAAGGTGGCCTATCCTTTTGGCTACGGCCTGTCTTATACCACCTTCGGCTATAGCAATGCCAAGGCCGAGGTCAAGGGCGACAAGGTGGTTGCTCGTGTCACTGTGACTAACAAGGGCAACGTGGCTGGCCGCGAGGTGGTGGAACTCTATGTGGCCGCTCCTGCTGCTTCGATGGAGAAGCCGGCCCGCGAGCTCAAGGACTTTGGTAAGACCGCGCTGCTGCAGCCGGGCCAGTCGGAAGTGCTCACCTTCGAGGTGCCGCTCAGTCAGCTTGCCAGCTTCAATGAGAAGACCAACAGCTGGGTGCTCGATGCCGGCCTCTATAAGGCTCAGTTCGGAGCCAGCGTGGAGGATATTCGTTGTGCACAGGACTTCAGCGTGAAGAAGGGCAGTGTGAAGAAGTGCCCCACTATAATTTGACCATTACACTTCAACTCTCATATAAGGCTCGGCTCACCGCCGGGCCTTTTTAGGCTCACTCCGTAGGGCTTCACCTGTTGTGGAACAACCTTACCATCAATGTTTCCTCAACAGCCATACGACAGATGCTCTGAAGATAGGGGTGAAGGCAAATGGCCATGGGAGGCATGGCTCCATTGGTAGCGTAAGCCCGCCCATGATTTTCTTTACTTCTATTGCAAGTGCTGTTACTCTCTAATAATATATTCGATTTGGGTGCCCCAATATCGACGACAGGAATGCAACGGAGTTTCTGAGGTTTTCGGACTGCAAGCGTAATAGGCAAATAGAGGGACTAACTAAACAGTTCTTGAAGTTCCATGCTCATGAAGGTCTCAGCAGGGATTCCGCTTTGGCCAACGATCACTGACTGCACAGGATGGAACCTATCTTGGAACGCATGCAGTCCGTGTGTGTCGGACTCAGCATTACTCTTTACTTCAATGGCCACAGTCTTGTCCAGTTTGCGCAACACGAAATCCACTTCGTCAGCGCCGTCACGCCAATAATACAGTGACCAGCGGTGACGGAAGGATTCATTGATCAGCCAACTGCCTACAGCAGACTCGAATATTCTTCCCCATAACTTTCTGTCCATCTGAGCATCTTCGAAGCTTTTGTCCACATAGATATCCTTCAAGGCGTTATTGTATACTTGGTACTTCGGTATGCTTGCTCGCTTACGTGCGTTGTCAATAGAATATTTCTGCAGGCCATCGACCAGTCCACTTTGCGACAACAGATTGATATATCCGGCCAATGTTGTAGTATTACCCGCATCTTGCAACTGTCCCAACATCTTTGTGAGAGAGACGATCTCTCCAGAATAAGCCGCACACAACTCAAAGGTTTGCCTGAGAAGAGCAGGCTTGGTGATGACTGTATCTTGGAGAATATCCTTGTTGATAGTGGCGTCAACTATCGAAGAGAAGACGTAGTCGCGCCAGCGTAGCTCGTCGTTGATTAGAAAAGCACTTCCGGGGTAGCCGCCATAGAAGACATATTGTTCAAAACTCCATCCAAAAGCATCGTGCATCTCAGGAAAGCTCCAATGGCTCATGCGTATCTCTTCATAACGGCCTGCCATAGAGTCGGCCAACCCACGCTCAAGCAATACACGTGAGGAGCCCAAAAGCAATACTTTGATAGGAACATCGTTGTAGGTGTCAGCATCCCATTCCTTCTTTACGGTTTCACTCCAGCCTACCAGTTTCTGTATCTCGTCGATGACTAACACTAACTCACTGAGACCTTGAGCCTTCACCATTAATCGAGCTTGAGCCCAACAATCGCTAATCCATTTTTTCTGACTTGTGGGCACGTCGTCAGCAGCATATAGCAGATGAGGGATGGGCAGGTCCTTTAAGACCTGCTTCACCACAGTTGATTTGCCTATCTGACGTGGTCCCATCAGGACTTGGATGAAGTGCCGTGGTTCTTCTAACCGCTTTTTCAACAGGGAATATTCCTTCCTAACGTACATAACCTTCTTCTATTTTAGTTGTACTACTCCAAAGATGTTATTTCTAAGGGTCTTTTC
>ONMG01000211.1 GCA_900318855.1 uncultured Prevotella sp. | reverse complement strand
GGCAAACGATTGTTCGCTGCGTAGCTTTTTATCATTCGCTGCTTAGTGAACAATCTTTTTCTATAGGATTACCATATGGTCACCCCAGCCTTTACCCCTCAAGGACGCCACTTTCACCCCACATGAACCATAGTGCTGACCCCTCAACACCGTCCCGGCATTAGACCATTTGTCATCCCCCGAAGATAAACCGTCCTCCACCGGCTCTTCAGCAGAGTCAGCGGACCTAAGCATACGAACTTCATGTCAGACTTGAGAGGAGCAGTTATCGTTCTTGCTTCATGTTCCGCGGGTGCACTGTGCTTGGATAGCGATTAACTAACCCACAAAGAATATCCTGGGACCCCTGATTTCGCCCACTTCAAGGTTCAAAAAACTAAAAGAAGAGTAACTTTTTAAAAGCTATTTGGCCAATTCGACAAAATATAGTAACTTTGCCACATAAAGAAAACTCCCACCCGCACCAAAGGCGGAAGGAGACGCCAAACATATCAATTATTAAAATAGAAACATGGCACAAGAAGATGTTTTCAAGAAGATTGTAGGCCATTGCAAGGAATATGGCTTTGTCTTCCCGAGTTCAGAAATTTATCCCGAAGGACTTGCTGCAGTTTACGATTATGGTCCTAACGGCGTAGAACTTAAGAACAATATTAAGAAGTACTGGTGGGATTCCATGGTGCTTCTTCACAACAATATTGTCGGCATAGACGCAGCCATCTTCATGAATCCCACCGTATGGAAAGCCAGTGGGCACGTTGACGCATTTAACGATCCGCTCATTGACAACCGCGATTCCAAGAAGCGCTACCGTGCTGACAATCTCATAGAAGATCAAATCGCCAAATACGACGAGAAAATTGACAAGGAGGTAAAGAAAGCCGCGAAGAAATTCGGGGCAGCCTTTGACGAGGCCAAATTCCGCGCCACTAACCCCCGTGTTCTTGAGCACCAGCAGAAGCGCGACGCCTTGCATGCCCGCTACACCGCAGCTATGCAGGGACCCGACCTTGAAGAGCTCAAGCAGATTATTCTCGACGAAGGTATCGTCGACCCCATATCGGGAACAAAGAACTGGACCGACGTGCGCCAATTCAACCTTATGTTCTCCACAGAGATGGGCTCTACAGCCGGTGCTACCAACCGCATCTATCTGCGTCCTGAAACGGCACAGGGCATCTTCGTCAACTTCCTCAACGTGCAGCGCTCCACCCGTCAGAAGCTTCCCTTCGGAATAGCCCAGATAGGCAAAGCTTTCCGCAACGAGATTGTTGCACGTCAGTTTGTTTTCCGTATGCGTGAATTCGAACAGATGGAGATGCAATTCTTCTGCAAGCCCGGTACCGAGATGCAGTGGTTCGAATACTGGAAAAAGCACCGTCTGCAGTGGCATGAAGCCTTAGGAATGGGCGAAGAGACCTATCGCTTCCACGACCACGAGAAGCTTGCTCACTATGCCAACGCTGCCACTGACATAGAATTCCATATGCCCTTTGGTTTTAAAGAGGTGGAGGGCATACACTCGCGCACCAACTACGACCTGTCGCAGCATGAGAAATATTCAGGAACCAAGATGCGCTACTTTGACCCCGATACCAATGAGAGCTACGTTCCCTACGACGTGGAAACCTCAATCGGAGTCGACCGTATGTTCCTCAGCGTGATGTGCCACAGCTACACTGAAGAGCAACTTGACAATGGTACCCAACGCGTGGTGCTACGCTTGCCCGAGCCACTGGCCCCCATCAAGTGCGCTGTTCTCCCTCTCGTCAACAAGGATGGAATGCCCGAGAAGGCTCAAGAAATCGTTGACCAGCTGAAATTCCACTTCAACACGCACATCGAAGTCAAGGACACCATTGGCAAGCGCTACCGCCGTCAGGATGCTATCGGCACTCCTTTCTGCGTCACAGTCGATGGCGACACGCTGAAGGACGACACCGTCACGCTGCGCTATCGCGACTCTATGCAGCAAGAGCGAGTACCCGTGAGCAAGCTCCGCAGCATCATTGAAGACCGTGTGAGCATCACCAGCCTCCTAAAGAAACTCGACGTGTAATAGTCCACCCTGTAAGATATGAACAGACTTTCATCAACACATAGCATCAAGTCGCTGCGCACATTGCTTGCAATGACGTTGCTCTCCGTTCTGCTGTTGCCCTTCACCTCCTGTATGGAAACTACGGGTGAGGAGGACGAATACGCCGACTGGCAGCAACGCAACGACGACTATTTTCAAAAGCTCTATGACGCTACATCAAAGAAGATAGCTGCCGGCGACAAGAGCTGGAAGATTATCAAATGCTTTTCCCTGCCCGACTACAACGTCAACTATACTGCCAGCAGCACTGACAATATCATTGTCCACGTAGTCGACAGCAGCAAGAGCGCTTCAGGGTCGCCCCTCTACACCGACTCCGTAAAAGTGAACTATCTGGGCCGACTGATGCCAACGGCGCAACATCCACAAGGCTACGTGTTCGATAAATCCTTCACAGGCGACTACAGTATCGATACCGCCCAGCCCTCTGTCTTCAAAGTGTCAGGCGTTGTAGATGGCTTCGCCACCGCACTGCAGCACATGAAGATAGGCGATCGCTGGGAGGTCTATATCCCTTGGAAACTGGGGTATGGCGAGACCAAAAGCGGCTCTATCCCCGCTTACTCCACGCTGGTCTTCGACATGCAGCTCCGAGGTTACTATCGCGCAAATTACCAGAAAGGTGAGAGCGATGCAAAGACGGGCTCATGGGCCACTGAATAGCATTTCCTCCCATCTACTAACCCACCTCAAAAGACGCTTCAAGCTCTTTTTGAGGTGGGTTAATTGTTTTTTACCCCCAAACCCTTTCATCCGGCCCACATTTTTCCGGGCTTTCCCCATCAATACCATATTTATTTATTATCTTTGCGCTTATGAATACAACCACCACACCCATTCATTGGAGCGAGAACATCATTATCGCCGATGCCGACTTTGTTGACAAAGTGGCTTTCAACCTTATCGTCAACTTCGAACGTATGTTAGGGCGGCGCATTCCACAGGCTGACTTCGGTCAGTGGGCAGTCGACATCGCTCTTGACGGGCGGCTGCGGCCAGGTGATGAACATGAGACCCAAGTAGTACTTCTCCACGACAAGAGCCATTCCCGCATGGAGAACTTCAAGCCTTCCGATTATGCAACCGAGCTTAACGCTAAGGCTTTCAAGGATGCCAATCTTGGTGAGTTCATCGTCAACTCCATCGCCACGGGCGGTCCGAGCGGCGACAGCACATCAGTGATGCTTGATCTTCTGCACACAATTCTCAACCACGACGAGGTAAAACGCATCATGGTGATACCCTCCGACGACGACTTCACCTACGAAACGCTAAGAAATGCGTTGAGAGATGCCGACGAAGAGAAGCACATCACGCTCTTTGCCATGCAGCCTTTGGAAGGAGGCAACTTCCGGCAGGAAATTCTCGGTTATTCGCTCATGAACGCACTCGGCATTAGGGCCGACGAGCTTAAGTGAGCCCAAAAAGAAGCATTAATAATAAGCATATCCATTATAAATTTAATCTACTTATGAGCAGAGTGTTAATGATTGGAGCCGGTGGCGTTGCCACCGTGGCAGCATTCAAGATTGTGCAGAATGCTGACGTTTTCACTGAATTTATGATTGCCAGTCACCACAAGGAGAAATGCGACAGGCTTGTAGAAGCTATTCACGCCAAAGGCTACAACTACGATATCAAGACCACAGAAGTAGATGCCGACGACGTAGGGCAGCTCACACGCCTCTTCGACAGCTACAAGCCAGAGCTTGTCATCAACCTGGCTCTCCCCTACCAGGACCTCACTATCATGGATGCTTGTTTGGCCTGTGGATGCAACTATCTCGACACAGCCAATTACGAACCCAAAGATGAAGCCCACTTCGAGTACAGCTGGCAGTGGGCCTACAAGGACCGTTTCGAGAAGGCCGGCCTCACAGCAATCCTCGGATGTGGCTTCGACCCGGGTGTGAGCGGAGTCTACACCGCCTACGCTGCCAAACACGTTTTCGACGAAATCACGTCACTCGACATCGTCGACTGCAATGCCGGTAACCATCATAAGGCTTTTGCCACGAACTTCAACCCGGAAATCAACATCCGAGAAATCACCCAAAAGGGCCTCTATTACGAAGATGGCAAATGGATAGAGACTGAGCCGCTGGCAGTGCACAAACCTCTGACCTACCCAAATATTGGTCCGCGCGAAAGCTATCTGATGCACCACGAAGAGCTGGAAAGTCTTGTAAAGAACTATCCCACCATCCGCAGAGCACGTTTCTGGATGACTTTCGGACAGGAGTATCTCACCCACTTGCGCGTCATCCAGGATGTCGGCATGGCTCGTATCGACCCTGTGTGCTACGAGGCTCCTTTAGCCGACGGCTCTGGAACAACCGTAAAAGTGAACATCATCCCGCTGCAATTCCTCAAGGCTGTGCTCCCCAATCCGCAGGACTTGGGTGCCAACTACGACGGCGAAACGAGCATCGGCTGCCGTATACGCGGAATCAAGGATGGCAAGGAGCATACCTATTATATATATAATAACTGTCGCCATCAAGATGCTTTCAAGGAGACGGGAATGCAGGGAGTGAGCTACACCACCGGAGTGCCTGCCATGACCGGCGCCATGATGTTCTTAAAAGGACTATGGCGCAAACCCGGTGTATGGAATGTCGAAGACTTCGACCCGGATCCATTCCTGAAAGTCGTTGCCGAGCAAGGACTGCCCTGGCATGAGATTTTCGACGGCGACCTCGAACTCTGATAATCACTGACATCAAGAATAATCAATTATCAACTATGGCAAAGAAAGAAGACGAGAACACGACTGCCCAGACCAATGCCGGAAAACTCCAGGCACTGCAGGCAGCCATGTCGAAAATAGAAAAGGACTTCGGCAAGGGGTCCATCATGAAGCTGGGTGACGAGCGCATTGCCGACGTTGAGGTCATTCCCACCGGAAGCATTGGCCTTGACGCAGCCCTCGGCGTTGGCGGCTATCCGCGCGGACGCATCATCGAGATTTACGGTCCTGAGTCATCGGGTAAGACCACTCTGGCTATCCATGCTATCGCAGAAGCTCAGAAGCAGGGGGGCATCGCTGCATTCATCGATGCCGAACATGCCTTCGACCGTTTTTACGCAGCCCATCTGGGTGTCGACGTCGAAAACCTCTGGATTAGCCAGCCCGACAACGGCGAGCAAGCCATGCAGATAGCCGATGAGCTGATACGCTCGAGTGCCATCGACGTCCTGGTCATCGACTCTGTGGCTGCCCTCACCCCCAAGGCCGAAATCGATGGCTCCATGGGCGACAACAAAGTGGGCCTCCAGGCCCGCCTCATGAGTCAGGCACTGCGTAAGCTCACTGCCACAATATCAAAGACCAACACCTGCTGCATCTTCATCAATCAGCTCCGCGAGAAGATTGGTGTGATGTTCGGTAGTCCGGAGACAACAACGGGCGGTAATGCGCTGAAATTCTATGCCAGCGTGCGCATCGACATCCGCAAGACAACGACTGTAAAGGACGGTGATACCCCCATCGGCAACATGGTGCGCGTGAAAGTAGTGAAGAACAAGGTGGCCCCACCATTCCGTAAGGCCGAATTCGAAATCACCTACGGTGAAGGCATCAACAAGGTGGGAGAAATCCTTGACCTTGGCGTAGAGCACAACGTCATTCAGAAGAGCGGCAGCTGGTTCAGCTACAACGGCACTAAGCTTGGTCAAGGCCGCACCGGCTCCATCAAGCTGCTTAAGGATAACCCTGAGCTCTGCGATGAGCTGCGTTCCAAGATTATGGACGTACTGAAGGAGAAAGACAATGCCTGACACCCTCAGTTCTTCCGACGATTGAATACTGGCACCCGGAATCAGCAGTGTGCACTGTCCGGGTGCTTTTTTCTTAATAGCTCTATGACAACCTCATCCCTTTCAGGATTCACTCCGTAGCACTGCCGCTTGTCATTCGTCGTCTTCAGCTTGTTCCCATTCTGGGTCAACTCGAAGCGCCCCGAAGGCATACAGCAATGGGATGAAGAGTCTTTTCCATCACAAACCCTACCGCGTCCTCACCGACTATCTTGCACTCCACGGCATCACTCCACCGCATTACGAATCGCAAACACTGACGGCGCTTTAGCTCACAAAGTGCTCAGCGGCATTGCAGAGTGCGACGCTTAGCTTACACGGTCAAGGGTTTTCCACGATTTACCTTTTTACCACATGTTTCATCTTTAAAACTCCATCCATTATGAAGAAGATACTTTTTATTATCGGCTCTCTCCGCAAACAGAGTTTCAACCGCGAACTGAGTGAGCTCGTCAAGCAACACCTCAAGGGCAAAGCCATAGTCAAGGAACTCGACTACTCGGACGTTCCTCTGATGAACCAGGACATCGAATACCCTGCACCCGAGGCGGTGGAAGCAGCACGCAAGGAAGTGGCTGAGGCCGACGGCGTGTGGATATTCTCACCTGAGTACAACTATTCCTATCCTGGCCACGTGAAAAATCTCATCGATTGGCTATCACGTCCCGTCAACCCAGCCGAACGCAATGCGTCCACAGTGCTTGCCGGCAGAAAGTTCACACTTACAGGAGCAGGCGGAAAAGCGGCTACTGCGGGATGCCGCAAACTGCTCACCCAACTGCTCACCGTACTGAAAGCCAATGTGATGACGGAGGGACAGACGGGCATCGCTCTCAACTTAGAGGCTTGGACTGAAGGCCGCATGGTACTCACCGAGGAACAGAAGACGCAGCTCGCCACGCAAGCCGATAAGTTCCTAAAATTCATTGATTAGGTATTGTCAGCTCCCCATAGACAGAAGTGGGGAGCTCTCTGCCGTTGATTGACCGGCCAAGTCGGAACCGGGGATTCCGGCTTAGAAAAGAGAGTATGGGGATGATGGTCAGCTGTGTTCTCGCGCATTCATCCCCTACCGAAGACGCTCTCCCAAATTCTTTCCGCCCCATTAGCTTTAAGGTGAAATATGAGCCCAGAGGAATGTGGGTGAGGAGAACGGGCTGCTGTCTGCGCATGGATGCCAGTGAACACCGCAGATTCCAACGATTAATACACCACCTGTCAAATCGTCAAACATATGATGTCCAAAAGTCTAACATATGTTTGACAACTTGAAAGTGAGCTGCATGCTGCCACATATCCCGAGGGGCATACGACCCGGAAGTGCAGAGATAGCAATAGCCCTCCATCCACCCGCTTTCTTATCTGAGCCGAAATAAGGCCTTGAAAGTCAGACTGACACACCCAAATTGACACTTGCACCTGCCAAAATGCACTACACACCACATTCTTTGACTCAAGTCAAAATATAAGAGTGTGAAGAGGAAAAAGCTCGAAAAGGCTTGCTGTTAACGCACACAGATACTACCTTTGCAACGAAAAGATTGCTGGTTCGTTGTTTAACCGAGCCCAAAGCGGGCTCATAAAAGAAAGGATAACAAGATGAAAACGATCAAGAAATGCATCAAGAAATTCTTTGATGCCTATCGCAAAGCGATGGAACTTTATGGGGAGGCTCTGCTCCAGGGCAGCTGCTATACGGCCGCCTGAACAGCAAGCCGACAGCCTATCACCCAAGAATCAGAGTGCAGACATGTTGCACGGTTAAGGCAACTGACTTCTATGGTGAGCAGCAGGGTGAGCGTGGTTACCCATTGCTCCACCCCATCGTAAAAGGCTGAACGGCCAACTCTATTCAGATAGAAGAGACTGCAAGTTGTTTCGGCAACATTGCAGTTTTTTTTCGTTTTAATCTCACAGCATATCAGCGCTACTCATGCTGTTTCAGGATCTGCTTAAGGCGCAGGTGGAAAACGTTCTGCTCCGATAACGGGAGGTGGTTTCAAAGCCAAGGGGATACTGATTGCGGCACCATCGAGCGATCGGCCTTATCACCCAGGGGTTAGAAGGGATCTCGGCCAAGGTTTAGAGGGGGCTCTCATCCCCGGTCGGTTCAGAACCTGCTTTTGAGCTGACACTCCGCTTCGTGGAAGTACAACCTACCGCATGGGTTAAATCATTGATTATCAGAAGACAGCCAACAAGAAAGAAGGTGATTTACTACAGTAAACTATGACTTGTTGACAGCTCTGCAACCGCCCCATAATCTGCAGTAGTTAAAGATTACTTTCATTCTCACTGAGCACAATTACAGAGCTGAATTCACCGTCATCTCCTTCAATCTGGAAAGTGAATCCATTCTACAAGCAGAACAAAAAAAGTCCTTATGATGGCCTTGTTTTACATTTGAGCAAAAGATTTTCAGAAGTACAGGCCTTAGACGAAGGATTATGCTTATCTTTGCATTCTGAATCATTAAGTTTATGAAATTGATACCCCCGCTCACCGTGTTGCTTGCAGCATCATTACTATCTTCCTTCAGTGCAATGGCACAGCAACCCCGAACGATGGCTACCGACACCCTTCCGCAGTCCACCCACCGTCAGCTCACCGCCACAGCTCTCGTCGGAATGCCCCTTATTATCGGAGGCTTTGTGGAGAAGCAGCAAGATGCGAAGTTGAGCAACCGTCTACCGGCTCCTCTCTCCCGACGTCATAGCAATATTGACAATGTGGTGGAATGGATACCGGCTCTCACTGTCATCACGCTGAAAGCAGCCGGTGTCGCGTCAAGAAGCTCTTGGCGTCAGCTTGCGGCCAACAGTGCTTTCTCTGCCCTGCTCACCTATGGTGCCTCCGAAAGTCTGAAACGCTCGATGAAACGCATGCGTCCCGATGCCACCGACAACCGCAGTTTTCCGTCAGGGCACACGGCAACAGCCTTTATGACGGCCACCCTGCTGGCCAGAGAGTATGGACATCTCTCACCCTGGGTAACGTTCGGTGCTTTTTCCACAGCCACCGCTACGGGGTTGCTCCGCATCCGTCACCACCGTCACTGGCCTTCTGACGTGATGGAGGGAGCCGGTATCGGCATCGTTGCCTCCGAAGTAGGATGCTGCCTTGCAGAAGCGCTCTTCGCCGACAACCATAGAAGCACCCCAAGTTGCTGCGCTCCCATCAACATTCCTACAGCCACGGTTGCACTTTCATCGGCATTTCTGATTCCTGTGGGACGCTATGCCCTTGAAGGCGGACATCAGCTGCGCACCTCCACCGGTACATCCACACAGCTGGAAGGTACATTCTTCTTCAATCCTTACCTGGGTATCAACGCCTCCTTAGGCATGAGCCGCATCAACTACATTATCGACGGCACCTCTGCTTCCTCCTCCCCGCTTCGCCTCTCCACAGTGGGCGCCGGACCCAGCTTCTCCCTTCCACTCTCTAAGGACTGGCGCATCGAGACCCGACTGCTTGCCGAATATTTCTGGCGTAGTTCGGGAGGCCTGCCGACGGTGAACATCCGTTCCTCCCGGGGCTGGGGCTTAGGCACCTGGACTGGCATTCACTATCGGGCAAGCCATAACATCGACGTAGGCTTAAAAGCCGGCTACGATCGCTCTCCGGGATTTGGCTATGGCAGTGGCCCTCTAAGAACCCTCTCAGTGGGAGCCACTACAGCCGTACGCCTCTAACGGGCAACCTTCAGCATCGGCAGCAAGTCGACCATCTGTTCAATTGTAGCGAGGTGAGCGTGGTCGAAGGTTTCGGTCATCTCATGCCGCCACTCATGCTCAAACGGCACGTGCACAGCCCACCCCCCCAAGCGGAGTACGGGGGCTATATCCGACTTGAAGGAGTTGCCCACCATGAGCAAGTGCTCCATATCGGTGCCATAACGGCTACAAAGGTCAAGATAAGCCTCGGGGGTCTTGTCGGAAACGATGACACAACCTTGGAATAAGGGGGCCAGTCCCGAGCGCTTCAGTTTCAATTGCTGGTCGAGCAATTCACCCTTCGTAAACACCACGAGTGGCCAGCGTCCGTCTGCGCGAAGGGCCGTCAACGTTGTTTCCACCCCAGGCAGCGGCGTTGCATCTATGGTCAGCAGGCGCCTGCCAAGTTCCAGGATACGCCTTATCTCGGCAGCTCCTATTTGGTCACCGCTCACCTTCACCGCATTCTCAATGAGCGAGAGTGTGAAGGCCTTGCACCCATATCCTAACAACGGCATGTTCTTGGTCTCTGTTGCGAACAGACTCTCCCGCACGTCGTCCTCGGAAGCCCAAGGTGCAAGCATACTGCTGTATTGCCGCTCAGCTTCATCGAAATGCGACTGGCAGTCCCATAAGGTGTCATCAGCATCAAAGGCTATCAATTTTATCTTCTCTACGTCTATCATGCAGGCAAAGTTAATGCATTGGAGTGACTCTGCCAAAAACCAGACAGTTTTTCTGATAAACACAAACACTTATAAGCCCGAGCTACTCGCAATTCTACATATGCCTCGTGAACCGTTGAAATCTCACGACACAATCATAGATAAGGATCGTCGGAGAAGGACAAAAGAAAAGCTCTGATTTCCTTTGTTATTCCAGCTGTTTACACTATCTTTGTAGCGAATTACTACAAACACGGGGAAGGCTGGCGCCCCGAAACAGTCAGCAAAGAAAGCTATCTTTAAACACATATGCTATGAACTATCCCAAGATTGGAATCCGGCCCACTATCGATGGCCGACAAGGAGGCGTGAGAGAGAGCCTCGAGGAAAAAACCATGCAGCTCGCCAAAGGCGTGGCACAGCTCATTTCGAGTCATCTGCGTAATGGCGACGGCAGTCCCGTG
>ONMG01000228.1 GCA_900318855.1 uncultured Prevotella sp. | reverse complement strand
ACCTATACAGTTAAGAATATTAAGATATATGAAAAAGCTGGTAACCTGAGCGAGTTTACGAGCAAGGACATGAATGACAAGAGTTTTGCTTAAAAAGAAACAGACACCTCTCAGCCGTATCAATGATACTCCAAAAGGTAAACATTCGACTCCGGCTGAGGGGTTGAGAATAGAAATACCGCGCTAATATTCCACTTGGTTCCTCACCATTTTCTCCGTGTCCCAGGGTGCGGATGCACCGCCGAGATACTTGTGGAACCACTCCAAATGGGCATTGTAGTAGACGGGCATGGAGTGGAGATTGTCAGGCCAGTGGCCGTCGTTCTTGAAGATGATGAGACGCGAGGGGATGCCCAAGGTCTGAAGCGTGTTGAAATACTGGAGGCTCTGGGTGTAGGGCACACGGTAGTCGCGCTCGCCGGTGATGATGAGTGTGGGCGTGTGGAAATTAGCGACATACTCCGAGGGCGAGAATTTCTTGTAGAGCTCCGAGTTCCACGGCTGCCCCTGAAGGTCGAAGTTGGGGAACCACAGCTCTTCGGTGGCCCCCCACATAGAGCGCAGGTCGAAGAGCCCCATCATGGATGCAAGGCACTTGAAGGGATGCTTGTTGGCCTGAAGCCAGTTCATGAAGTAGCCACCGTAGGACCATCCCATGGCTCCCATACGGTTGGCATCCACATAGGGTAGCCGACTGAGCATATCGGTCACCTTCATCACATCCTCGTAGGGTGCCCCGCCCCAGTCGCCGCTGATAGCACGGCAGTAGTCTTGTCCGCGCCCCGTGGAGCCGTGAGGGTTAGGGTAAGCTACCACGTAGCCGGCTCCTGGATACACTTGCCAATCACCACGGAAGCTGTTCATCCACTGCATCTGCGGTCCGCCGTGTACATTGATAACGAGAGGATATTTCTTATTGGGATCGAAGTCATGGGGCTTCACCACAAACACCTCCACGCTGTCGCCCTTGGCTCCCTTCACCCACATGGCTTCCGAGGGACGGATGTCGACTTCGTCTTCCAGCGCCTTATTAAAGAAGGTGAGCTGAGTCTCGTTCGCCGCCGAAGCGCCACGGGCGTAGAGTGCCGACGGCTTGCCGGTGGTGGAATAAGCGTAATAGAGGTTGCCTTTGGCATCCACATCGAAGGCTGAGACAGCGCGGTCGGCGACGAGTTTCCTTACCTTCCCGCTCTTAATGTTGACCGTGAATAGTGGCTCGTAACCATTCTCCTCTCCAAGGAAAAAGATTTGCTTGCTATCCGCGCTCCACTTATAGTCGTCCACCCAGTTGTCGAAACTCTCGGTGAGCACACGGTGCGCACCGGTCTTCAAGTCGATGAGCGCGAGACGGAAACGGTCGCTCTCATAGCCCTCCACAGTCTGCATCCGGTAGGCCAGCCAGCGGCCGTCGGGCGAATACTGTGGGCTGCCGTCCCAAGCCTTATTGTCAGCCGTAAGACAGGTCAGCGGTCCACCGTCAACGCTCACGGTCCAAAGGTCACAATTGGTGTTGGCTTCGGGATGGTCGGTGTGATTGCTCACGAAACAAAGCATCCGGCTGTCGGGTGAGAAGCAGAAACCACCCTCAGCACCACTGGGCGAAAACACCGGTGAGACATAGTTGCCGGGAGTAACGTCGGTATAGGTCTTCCGTTCTGTATCATAGATGATGATATGCTGCACCTTTCCGTCGGCATAGTCAGTCCAATGACGGTAGAGCAGATGGTCGGCAATGTGAGCCTGCACGGGACCGTCGTCGAGCTTCTTCTGCAATTCTACATTCTTCTTTCCGTCAGCTCCGGCCTCGGGAAACACCTCAGCCACAAAGGCCACATAGCGGCCGTTGGGCGACACTAAAGGAGCATCCACGCCAAGGGCAAAATCAGTGACCTGCTTCGACTGTGTGCCCTCGGTATCGGTGACATAGAGCTGAGCCTTTCCCGTAAGGGTTGACAGGAAATAAAGCTTCTTGCCGTCGGCACTCCACTGCACGAACGAGCTTTTGCTGTCACTGGTCAGCGTGCACAGCTCAAGGCTACGGGTATCGATGAGGCACACGTCACGATAGCTTTTATGCTCTTTCATACTGGAGCGGCTGTGGGTGAAGGCCAGCAGCGAGCCGTCGGCATTCAGCTTCGGTGAGCTGGCATATTCCACACGATAGACATCGGCAATGGTGAAGGCTCGTTTTTGGGCACTCACATTCAACAGGGTCATAACAAAAAACAGAATAAGGGATAATCGTTGCATACCGTAATATTTACATCCTATCACCACCGTCGGTGATGGTACTGCAAAATTACGCATTCTCGCTGACATCAGAGCCTGAATCGCGAAAATTTAGTGGCTAAGATGAGAAGGTCGGTGGATGAGGGACTGCTGCATACTGCGCGTAGATGCTCGTGCGCCCAGCTATAGCACTGATTCCTCATCCGTGGGTGTAATTGCCAGGGACGCTCACGGACTTTTGCTAAGCAATGGATATTGGCATAGGCGCTTCATGGACTTGATGTTAAGCTGTAGATTTTTGCCACGAACGTTCACGGACTTTCTCCGGCTATGATGATGGGAAAAGACAAGCATAAAAGTTCAATTGTCTCAATTTAGGGTGACACATTGATGAAGTCAAGAGGCTTATAGGAAGCGACCTCACAAGCCATTATTTTATATCCGAAGGGCTATGGTCAAATTGAACAAATAAGATTTCGAGGAATAGTATTACAAACAATAGCAGAGTCTGCTATACAATAATCACCGACTTTGCCGTTATAACATTAAAGAAGAATCCTATTTATGAGAAAACTGTTATTCCTCGCCCTTCTGCTCTTAGGGTCTTCAGTCTCTGAGGCTCAGGACATTCAGCTGCCCCGGCCCGACCAAAGCTGCCCCACAACTCTGATGCAAGCCCTCCAGAAGCGAAGCTCTACAAGGGCCTTCAGCGACCGCGACATCAGCAATACTCAGTTGACTAGTATATGACCCTTCAGCCTTCACCCCTCCTCTTGGGCGGAAAGGAGCTCACGGTATATGATGCCCCTGCCCCCACCCACCTGCTGTTGCAACCCTGCGATGAGCACGACCTCGAAACCATCCCCCAGGAGATGGAGACCATCAGCCAATCAGTCCCCGAGCCGTTCTCACTCTATGCCCTGCACGTGGAAGACTGGTTCAGCGAGCTTTCACCCTGGGCCGCCCCACCGGTCTTCGGCAAGCAGGCCTTTGGCGACGGTGCCGCTGCCACGCTGACTGCCATCACGCACAATATCCTTCCCGAGCTCAACCGACAGCACCCCGGCCTTCCCATCATTCTCGGCGGATACTCTCTCGCCGGTCTCTTTGCGCTTTGGGCGGGCTACACCTGCTCAGCGTTCGACGCCATCGCCGCCGCATCGCCCTCGGTGTGGTTTCCCGGCTGGCTGCCTTTTGCCTCTGCCCACACCATGCAGGCCCGAGCCGTCTATCTCAGTTTGGGCGACAAAGAACCACAGACCCGTAATGCCCAAATGTCCACCGTGGGCGATGCCCTCACAGCCCAGGCTGAACTGCTGAGAGCCGGGAGCAAGGAGTACACGATGGAGTGGAACCAAGGCGGACATTTCCGCGACTCCGGTCCGCGCACGGGCAAGGCCTTCGCCTGGTGCATGCAGCACTGCTGACGCCCTTGTGCACGACAACTGCGAAGCTTCAGTCAAAGAGCCAAGGCAAATTTCCGGTATTTTCCTTGCTGCATCAGAGGAATTGTACTAACTTTGTACAGGAATAACATTCAATACCATAACCAATGAAATTCAGTAAATATTGCGCGGGCAGCAAGGCTACCCTCATCTGTCTTGCAGCCGCTCTTTTGCTCAGTGCCCCCATGGCCAAGGCCATCAAGATAGCCCACGGCCCCTACCTGCAAAACGTCACCGACAGTTCGGCCACCGTAGTGTGGATTTCCGACAAGCCATCTATAGGCTGGATAGAACTGGCCCCTGACGACGGAACCAACTACTACGCCTGCGACCGGCCAAAGTTCTTCGACGTGGAAACGGGTATCAAGCGCACTACCCGCATCCACTCCGTGAAGCTCACCAATCTGCGCCCGGGCACGCGCTACCGCTACCGCGTCTATGCCAAGGAAGTGTTAAGTCGCGGAGCTGCCACAGGTCGCTACGGCGCCATAGCAGCCCTCGATGTATTCTCAGCCAAGCCGCCCGTCTTCACCACCCTCGACAAGAACCGCAAAGAGACCTCCTTCGTCGTGCTCAACGACATCCATCAGCGCGACTCCCTCTTAGAGCCCATGCTGAAACAGGCCGACTTCGAGAACCGCGACATGGTGATTTACAACGGCGACATGGTGAACGCATTCAGCACGGACAGCATCCTCTACAAAGGATTCCTCGACGAGACTGTGCGCGTCTTCGCCAAAGAGAAGCCCTGGTACTATGTGCGCGGCAACCATGAGACGCGCGGTCAGGCTGCGGAAACCTTCCATCAGTACTTCTGTCCCCGTGAGCCCCATCTCTACTTCGCATGGCAGCAAGGCCCCGTCTACTTCATTGCCCTCGACACCGGTGAGGACAAGCCCGACGACGATATCGAATACTACGGCTTCAACTGCTACGACGACTACCGCACGGAACAGGCCCGTTGGCTGAAGGGCATCATCAACTCTGAGGCCTATAAGAAAGCACCCTTCCACGTCGTGGTGGCCCACATTCCTCCCGCCACATCGCCCGACGCATGGCATGGCGAGATTGAAGTGAAGGAGAAGTTCGCCAGCATCCTCAACAAGGCCGACGTCGACGTGATGATTTGTGCCCATCTCCACCGGTTCCGCTACACTCCGGCCTCAGCCGACATCCATTTCCCCGTAGTGGTGAACTCCAACAACTCGAGCCTCTACGGAGAGACCCAAGGCGGGAAGCTCCACCTGCATATCGCCGATCTCAAGGGACGCACGCTCTTCGATCAGACCTTCAACAGCCACGCGCGCTGACGGCTCCGGACAACCATACTGCCCTCTTCGGCCTTGCGCATCTTGGCCGGAGAGGGCCTTCCTCTACCTATCACCCACTCTACAATATAAAAAGATGACTATTAAGACCTTCAGACTTCTACTTTTATTAGGCTTCATCGCACTTGCCCGCCCCTGCCAGGCAGCTAATGACTTCTGGCACCTGAACTCCTCGGGCGGCATCACCTGGACCTTCGACGGCCGTGCCCATTCCGACCATATTGAGATGTCGGGAAAGCGTATGTCGTGCGTGCTGCGCTACGGAGTCAACGCACAGGGCTATTTCCATT
>ONMG01000071.1 GCA_900318855.1 uncultured Prevotella sp. | reverse complement strand
TCCCTTTTATCATTTTTTCACGGTCAAAAACCCCAACAATTGGAAATTAATACCTAATTTTACGGCCGCATGAATGATTACCCTCAAAACAGTAGAATATGAAGAAATTACTCTTTATCCCATTAGGCTTCATCGCGATAGCCCTGAGCCTAAGTTTCGGCTCGTGCGATAACAAGAAAGTGAACAACCTGCAGGCCACTGTCGACTCACTGTCGAAGTCAGACAGTCTGCATGCCGAGGACGTGAAAGCCATGGCCGAGTTCGTCGACTATATGTCGGAAGGTGTCGACAGCATTGCTGCCCAAGAAGGTATCCTGCGCAACATCAGTAACAACCCCGAGGGCAAACGCATCGACAAGGCGAAGTTCAAGGCCCAGCTCGAGGAGTTTGCAGCTCTCATCAACCATCAACGCGCACGCATCGACTCACTACAGCAGCAGCTTGCCAACTCAAAGAGTGCCAACTCTGCCTACGGCAAGAAGATACAGAAGCTCATTGCCTACTACAAGGCGCAGCTCGAGGAGAAAGACAAGACCATTGCCCAGCTCCAGGCCGACCTCAACGAGAAGAATGCCAATATCGCCCAGCTCAATGAGCACGTGAACCAGCTTAACACCACCAATACGGAGCTCAATAAAACCGTGGCCAGCCAGCAGACCGTGATGCAGGAGCAGGATCAGACCATCCATACCGCCTTCGTGGCCATTGGCACTTCAAAGCAGCTCAAGGCACAAGGACTTATCAAAGGTGGGTTCCTGCAGAAGAAGAAAGTGGTGGTGAGCAACCTGGAAGCCTCGAAGTTCACCAAGGTGGACACACGCACCTACAATGACATTGTACTGAAGTCCAAGGATCCGGTCATCATGACGCAGATGCCCTCGTCGTCGTACACACTGACTGACAACGGCAACGGCACGTCAACCCTCCACATCAAGGATGCTTCGCTCTTCTGGAGTGTAAGCAAGTACCTGGTGGTGCGGCTCTGATAGGATACCGACAATTCATCAAGAGGGCTCTGCCTCCATTTCCTGCATTGTAGCGGGAGAGCGGCAGAGCCCTCTTTCTTTGTCTCCTTTCACGGAGAAGCTTTTGGTAACAGCAACAACTTCCAAAGGACATGCGCCCCATTGCTCCGGATAATGATGTAGGCCCGCGGTCGAGATGGCGGCAATAGGTCTGAATCCCAATGGCAGACACAGTGAGCCTCCTCCGGTGTCCACATACAGCAATGGCCGGCTTGAGGCCGGCCATCACCTTTCTATTCGCCGAAAGGCAAGTGACTCGAAAGTCCTTACTTCACAATCTTATAAGTGCCGCTTGTGTAGGTCTTAGCCTCGGTCTCGCCCGGAAGCGTCACCGATGCCGTAGCTCCCTTAGGAATGGAGAAGGTCCAAATCCACTGGTCGCCCTTATAGCGCCATTCGCTCTTGATGACGCCGGCAGCAGAGCGATACTCGGCACGGAGGAAGCCCAGTCGCTTGTCGGGCACCGGCTTCATGATGATGTGCTTGAAGCCAGGCTGGGTTGTATCGGCATCAATACCTGCGGCCGTCTCCCAAAGCCACTGGCCCACGCAGCCATAGGCATAGTGGTTGAAACTGTTCATACCCTTGGGACCCATGCCCTTATCTTTCATGTAGCTGTTCCAGCGCTCCCACATCGTGGTGGCCCCATTGTCGACCGAATAAAGCCAGCTCGGATTCTTGCGCTGGAAGAGCACTTCGTAGGCAATGTCAGCCATACCATTGTCGGTGAGCGTCTGCATCAGAATAGAAGTGCCCAGGAAGCCTGTTTGCAGACAGTTGTCATGCTGCTTGAAATTGTCGCGCAGCCGTGCTATCATGTCGTCCTTAGCCTGCCCCTCCACGAGGTGGTTCTTCAGCGCGAAGAGTGCCGGAGTCTGCATCGTGTTGAGGATGTCGCAGATGAACCTGCCGTCGGGAGTGAGGAAGTTCTGCTTCAAATAGTCACGTGCAGCTTCAACCATTCTCTGATAGGGGGCAGCATCCTTTCCGGCAGCCTGCGCCATGTCGCGCATCATGGCTGCGTCAATGGCCCAGTAGGAGGCGCTGAGGTAGTTCCAGTAAATCAGCGCATCAGCCTTGAGCGTTCTTTTTCCATTCTCATCCCGGGCGTAAGCGTGGCCGCTGCAGCTCTCCAAAGGCTCATAGCTGAGCCAGTCGGCCCACTGGTACGAACCATTCTGCTGACGGTTGGCCAACAGGTCGTACTTGGTGCTGTTCACCCTGTCCATGAACTTATTCATGGCATCCCAGTTGTCGTTGATAATCTGCGTGTCGCCGAACTGCTTCCACACTGTCCAAGGCACTATCACACCTGCGTCGGCCCATCCCAGACGCATGGTCTCACCACCATACTGGGCCGTTGGGGCCACACCGGGGAAGCCTCCGACCCCGTCCTGAGAATCACGCATGTCGCGCATCCACTTATGGAAGAACTTATCGGTATTGGCAAAGAAGGTGCCCGTCTCGGTGAACACCTGGGTGTCGGCCGTCCAGCCCAGACGCTCATTGCGTTGCGGACAGTCGGTGGTCACTGAGAGGTAGTTGGACCGCTGTCCCCAATGGATGTTCTCTATAAGCCGGTTAATCAAGCTGTTACCGGTCGTCAGTGTTCCAGTCTCAAGTTGCTGGGCGATAGAGGTGACAGGCACTGAGAGGATGGACTTGATGCGCACCTCGTCAGTAGCCGATATTGTGACATAGCGATAGCCAAAGAAGGTGCATTCCGGCGTAAAAGCCGAGTAACCCTGCTGCCGTCCGAAGGTGTAGATGAGCTGCATACCTTTGTCAGGAATGCGCAGGTTGGTGCGGTGGCAGCTGCCTTCAGGCCCGTCCATGCCGCGGCTCTTGGCACCATTGCCGTCGTTGAGGAGCTCGGCAGGCAGACAGGTGAGGGTGGTACCTTCCTTTGCAGTGAACACGAATGAAGGCACTCCGGCACAGTTCTGTCCGAAGTCGATGACCAACTGCTCGCCAGGACGCACCACCATCTCGTTGCCTTTCTTATATTCCCGACTTACCACCACCTTGCCATAGGCATCAGCGGTCTTGCCGGTGACATCCTTCCAGACATACGACTTAACGGGGGAGAGAGCAAGGTCGTGGCGCTGATAGATTTCGGCACCATCCGAAGGCAGGATATCACCCTTGAACTCCGTGTTCTCCTCGGGCTTGGACAAGCGCTGGGCACTCTGCCAGACCGGAGCCTCACGGGCATCATAGATTTCACCGTCGAAGATGGCGGCATGCTTCACTGGGCCCGCCACACCGGCCTTCCAGTCAGTAAGATTGGTGCCGAAGAGCTTCTTCGTGCCATCAGCGTAGGTGAGCTCCACCACTCCGCGGAAGGCGCACTTCTTGCCTATCATGCCGTCGTGACCGTCGGGAGTGATAATCTTGTCGCCCCACCAGCCGGGAGTGACCTGTACGGAGAGCTGATTCTCGGCACCGGCCTGACTACGGAAGGCATCGGTAATGTCATAAGTGAAGGAACGCTTCGTCTTGGCATAATGGGTGAAGCCGGGCTTCAGTACCTCATTGCCCACCTCGCGGCCATTGACATAGAGCACATAGACACCCAGACCGGTGGTCATCCACAGTGCCCGCGTCACCTTCTTGTCGTTCTTCATTGTTGTGGCAAAACAGCTTGCCCCGTCGGCAGCCCGACAGTTGTTACCATCAATACGCCCTTTGAGCACGGGGGCGTCGGCAGCTGAAATCCATACCGACTGATTCCAATCCGATGCATCCAAAGCCTGCACACGCTTGCCGACCCTTGCCTGCTGGGCCTGAGCCCCAAAGGGGACCAGCAATGCCATGGCAACAGCAGCAGCCAGATTCTCAAACATTCTCTTTATCATATTTCACGGTTTAAAAGTTGATATCTTTCAAAGTATGCCGACAAATGCCGGCCTCTTACATGGGACAAAGTTATATATAATTTCCGTGGATTCCAAATTTCCGACGGCTTTTCTTCACTTACGACAAGCCCCCGGCCCCGGCTCCAAGACCACGTCAGCGTTTGCCCAACTCCCAGAAAGCCACCGCCGAAGCAGCAGCCACATTGAGCGAGTCGACCCCACGGGCCATGGGGATACGGGCCACATAATCGGCTGCCTCGATGGCGGCATCAGGCAGTCCGTCGCCCTCGGTGCCCATAATGATGGCCAACCGCGGTTCGGCCTTCAGCCTCCCATCCTCAAGGGCTATGGAATCCTTGCGCAAGGCCATGGCCACAGTGCGGAATCCCAGCCTGCGCATCTCGTTAGGCACATCGTTCACCCAAGTCCAGGGTTGCAGGAACACGGTGCCCATGGACACACGAATGCTCCGGCGGTTGAAGGGGTCGCAACTGTCGCGCGTGAGCAGCACTCCGCCGATGCCCAGCGCGGCGGCCGAGCGAAAGATGGCTCCGATGTTGGTGGTGTCGACAACGCCGTCGATGATGGCCAGCCGGGTGGCTTTGCGGCAAATGTCATCGAGCACAGGCTCCGCAGGACGACGCATGGCGCAAAGCACCCCCCGTGTGAGCGTGTAACCCGTCAGAGTAGACAGCAGCTCACGTGAGCCTATATAAATAGGTATGTCAGCACAGCCTTCCACAATGTCGGCGGCATCGCCCGTGAGATGGCGCTCCTCGCACATCAGAGCCACGGGCTCAAGTCCGGCCTTGAGAGCCACCCTTATGACCTTGGGACTCTCCACGATGATGATGCCCTGCCCCGGATGCTGCCGATTGCGCAGCTGGGGGTCGGTGAGCTTCCAAAACAGCTCAGTGCCGGGAACTGTCAGGGATTGAATTCTGATGATGCTCATTGGTCTACTCGGTGATTACGGAATCGGAATTTGACGAAAGGATAGGCCAGAAGGGAGAGGAACAGCAGAAGAATGGCCAGCATCTCGGGAGCATAATCGGCGGGATGAAGCCAGAACTCCTTGAAGAAGTTGACCCGCCCTAATATCTCGACGGGCGTCCAGAAGACAATGACTGTGGCGATGGACATGCGGATGTTGGCACCCCAGGAAGGAATGTGGAGCTGCTTGATGAACATCCACACGGAGCCCAGGAAGCAGAACAGCCCGAAGGCGAAGGTCACAGGGTGGTGATCGCCGAGGAACCGCTTGTCGTAGCAGAACATCAAGGCGAGGTAGCAGGTCCATAGAATCATGTTAAGCTCCATGAAGGTGACAATGCTCACATGGCGGGTGAGCGGCCGCACCACGATGACGTCGCGCCGCCGGCCGAAGAGGTGCTTCTGCAACCAGGTAAAGAAGCGGCAGCCCGTGCGGGTGCAGAAGAGATAGAGCGTCATCACCATCATCCACAGTCCGAAGGTAGCCGGCATGATGAGGTATTCGGGACGCGTCACTACCACGCCGTTCTCCACTTCGGGGCTCACGCCGTAAGGCAGGGCATAGTACTGGAAGAGGAATTCCACCCATCCGGTCCAGAAGAGCAGACCACCGAAGAGACCGCATAGCGTCTGACGTGTGTCACCTCTGACGAATACTCCCGCCACTACAATGGCATAGCCCGCCAATCCCATCAGAAAAGCACCCACATGCACGGCGTCGGCCGACATCGTGGCACCCATGAGAATCATCAGCGCATGTCCTAACGGCATGAGGCACAGCACCATAAGAAACGAGGCAACGGTGCGCCACCAGTAGTGTTGTCTTTTCGTCTTCATCTCCTTCATCAGTTACGTAATCGGCCTTCCGTGGGCTCCACCACGATTATCCGGCCCTGTTTGTCGAAGTGCATACGGTCGATGCACACTTCACGATGGATGCCCGGCTCGGAGTGGAGGTAGCTCCGGTTGATGCGATGGTAGACCATGTACCACTTATCCCTTCCGGGCACACGGAGCACGCTGCAATGGGCAGTGCCGTAAATCTGCTTCTGGGGACGCTGACTGAGAATCACCGGGTTACGGGCCACCGTAAGCGGACCGAGCGGACTTGGGGCCGTGGCGTAGGCCACGTGGTAGTTGGGCGACCCCGTGTCATCCACGCTCCAAAGGAAATAGTAGAGTCCCCGGCGGAAGAACACATAAGGTGCCTCACGGTAAGCATAGTCCTTCAGCGTGCCTCCTTCCGGAGTGAGCACCTTGAGTGTAGACTTTCGGATAGCCGTCATCTCAGGCTCCAATTCGGCTCCGGCCATATAGCCATTGCCCCAATAGAGGTAGCTCGTCTGAGTCACCGGGTCGGTAAACACATCGACATCTATCTGTTGGCCGCCCGTCACTCCCTCGGGACGGAAGTCGACGATGGGGTGTCCGCAGTCGACGAAGGGGCCTGTCGGACTGTCGCTCACGGCCACGCCGATGGCCTTGCCATGACCCGTCTCTGCACTGAAGTAGAGGTAGTAGCGCCAGCGCCCGCCGCTCAGCTTCTCTTCTATGGCGGGAGCCCAGGCATTGCCCTTACCCCAACGGGTGTCGCGGCGCACGTCGAGCACCGTGCCCTCAGCCTTCCAGGTCCTGAGATCCGAGGAGGAATAGCAGGTGAAATACCATCCGCCCCACCCTGCGAAGCCGTCGGTAGTGGAATAGATATAATAGCGGTGGGTGAGATGCGAGTACACAATCTCGGGGTCGGCATGGAACCCGGGCAGAATAGGATTGCCCGCACCGGCTTGAATGGGGACGAGCAGCATCAGCCACAAGACAAGGTGAATCCAACGGTGGTTCTGCATAACGTAGCAATTGGGGTTAATCGGAACTTGAATGTCATCTGGCGGCAGAAGGCTGAACGGCCGGTCCGGACTGCCGAAGGCCGTGGTACTACAGCTCCTGCTTCGATGCTACAAAAGTAATAAAAAGATAAGAGATAATGAAGGAATTCAAGGGAAATATAGCGCACATCCGCAGCCCCGCAATCTGAAGAAGTCGTCCGCGAATTCCCAAAGGGACTGAGGGCGAGTCTTCGAACCGATAGCTGTGAGGGCAAGGGAATAATGACAGAAGAGGGAAAATACCGACGGAAGGATGCTCCCGGAGAGAATTTCTAAGTTGTATAGATATGCGGCCTCATTTCGGGCTGAAAGAAGCCAAAAAGGCCGGGAAAAGACGGGGAAAGGCCCAAATCAGCAGGATAAATCAGTGAGAGTCAACAGGTTGAATCGTCCAGGGGTCAGAGGCGGTATCGCCCAGGGGTGAGAGGGGGTGGAGCCCAGGGGTCAGAGGCGGTAACACCCAGGGGTCAGAGAAGGTGCCGCCCAGGGGTGAGAGCAGGGAAAGGAGGGAGGAGGGAATAATGTATAGGGTATAATGTATAAATAAAGAAATAGAGAAAGGGAGGCCGTGCCCCTTCAGACACCGTCTCCCTATTATCGTCGCAGTCGAGGTCCGCCCTTTAGCGCGTCTTGCTCCGCAGCATGTAGGCCGCCCAAATATTGTCGGGATTCAGTTTGAGAGCCTCTTCGAAGGCAGCATTGGCCTTCTGCCGGTCACCCTGCAGGTCGTCAATGAGTCCGCTGAAGTACTTGAGCTTGCTCTGCTGCACATTCTTGTCGGCCGCGCCAAACTTGGCGTAGTTGTCCACTAAGTTCTTCTCCAGATTGGTCCGGGCTGCCACCATCTTATCGGTTAGCTTTCGGGCCTCGTCCGTAGCACCGAGCTTGCGGAGCGCCTTCACCTTGAAGTACATCAGGTCGCTGGTGCCTCCTTCATTGGCCACCGAGGCCTTTTGGAATGCCTCTTTAGCCTCAGCAGTGCGGCCGAGTCCCTCGTAGGCCAGTCCCTGCAGATAGCAAGCCTTGGCCTCGAAGCCTCCGTGTACCGAGGGAGCCACCTCGAGGTTGGCAGGATAAAGCATGGCGAGGTCGAACTCCTTGATGGCAGCATCATACTTCCGGTTGTCCAGCATCTTCAGACCGTTGAGCATGTGGGCATCCACATAGATATTGTGGATTTCGCCACCACCTTCCCAGAGATGGAAATGGCGGCTGTCCATCAATGCCGACGCCTTGTCGTAGCGTCCGGTTTCGTTGTAGAGCGAGAGCAGTCGCATCACGGCATCGTCGTGGCGCAGCACCGTGGCATAATGCTTCTCCAGGCGCTTCAGTCGGGTGGCGGCAGGAAGGGCAGCCTTCTCGCAAATCTTGTCGCTCTCGGTGAGCAGCAAGGGGTCGTTGGGATTGCTGGCTATGGCCTTGTCGTAGTAGGTCAGAGCCGTTTGCAGATTGCCCATCTGGCCCTCGCCGAAGCCCACGTTCCTGCAGGCCAGGGCGAACTTTGGAGCTGCATCGGCAGCGGCGTGCCACTCCCGAAGGCCCTTCTGCTTCTGTCCGAGATACCACAGCAGATTGCCGTAGTAGTAGTGGAGTCCGGCATCCTGAGGCTTCACCTCAAGCAGACGCTCAAAGAGGGCGAGCTCCTCGATGCGCAGGGGGAAGTTGTTGTCGGGATTCAGCTTTCCTGCCTTCTCTATTTCGGCTGCAGCTCCGGCGCCATCGGCAGGCAGCAGGCAGTAGGCCCGGTAGAGATGCACCAAGGGATAGTCGGCAAAAGGCTGTCCGACGGCCACGGCAGCATCGATGAGTCGAAGGGCATCGGCTTTGTTGCCGAAGGTGATATAGTTGTCAGCCATTTCAAGCAGCTCCTGCACTGCAATGATGCCGTCGCTACGATACTTCCTCGTAGTGCCGACAAAACGGGCGTCGCCATGCTTCAGGAAGCTTTCCTCAGCCTCACTCATGTAGTCGAGGGGATCGATGGTCTTGATGAGCTGCAGCACCTGGGCGGCCTCGTCCTTGCGCTGAAGCTGCCGCAGCAGATAGGCTTTGAGCACCAGAGCCTGCGTGTCGTGGGCACCCACCAGCAGACTGTTGTCCACACGCTGGAGCGCCTCGCCGAAGTTACCGCATGCGGCTGCGTTGAGGGCCAGCTGATAGAAGGCAGCATGCTTGAAGTCGGGCGTATAGGTGCAGGCCCAGAGGTTCTCCTCACTCTCCTCGGGGCGGTCCAGCAAGCGGTAAAGATAGCCCAGATAATACTGCGCCTCCGCGTTCTTCACCCTGGTGTAGTCGTGAGCCAGACGCTTCTGAGCCCTCAGGAGATGATGCTCGGCCTTGGCCCACTCTCCCTGCCGGATGTAATGCTTGCCCACCTCTATATTGACGCGGGCATCGAGGGAGTCGCGGCTGAGCGCCTCCTCATAGAAGTCCATATACTTGAGTCGGGCGTTGTTGAACTGGTCGACACGGAGTCCGGCGAGATAGAGCTCCTCGTTGGTCTTATACTCCTTTACGGGTTTAGTTCCGTCGATGACCTTAGGCAGCGGCTCCGGGGTAATCTTCACGGGAGTGTAGGCCACGAGCTTCTTGCCGGAAGCATCGTAGAGGGCCGTTGTGAGGGCGGTGGAGTCGCAGTCCTGAGGCACCTTCACATTCTCCAGGAAGAAGTTCTCGGGCGAGAGGTCAACCTTCTTGTCCATGAGCACCTCGTCCTTATACTTCACCAGGACGCGTGCACCGGGCTGCTTCTTCGTCACGTTGTAGCCCACAAGATACTGGCCGTTGCCGACGGGTCTGAAGTTGACAGCTCCCTCGGTATTGGCATTCTTGCAGCCTTGGATGCCCTTGATGGGGAACCATATCTGGCTGAACTCGCGGATCTCGCCGGGACCAATCCAGCTGTAGTCAGGCTGGTTGTCGCTGTAGGCACCCACCATGAGCTCCAGATAATCGCCGTCGTTGTCGGAAAGAATCTTGTTCCACAGCCGTCCGTTGGGATTGTTGCCCCAGAGGAAGAACTTCTTTCCGGGCACCTGGAAGCGGTTGGCCACATGCACCGTACCCGCATTCTTACCATAGTCATAACCGGCGAGGAAGTCCATCTTGCTGCCCCAGGCGAAGATGGAACGGCTGTCCTGAGTGAAGTTCTTCCACCAGGAGAGGTCGGTGTCGCCGCCGGTGTTATGTCCGCGCGGACCGATGGGCCAACGCGTGAAATACACCTTGTGATGGTCGACGCCAAACTGCACATCGGGCGGGAATATCACCTGATAATCGTTGTTGCAGTGCACCGACACATTGGCCCAATAGAGCATCGACTGAATCATCGGCGTGGGATTGATGACTCTCACGCGGGCTTCCACCCATGAGCGCCCGGGGTACACCGTGACACCCACCGACCAGCGGAGGCGGTGACGCAGCTCGGTTTCTCCCACCCAGATGGTCTTGCTGCCGTCGGCGTTCCCTTCCATCTTCCAGTCAACAGGCATATAGCTCGAGGCCCGGTGGTGGTCGGGGATGTTCCATTCAACACCTCCCGAGAGCCAGGCTCCCAGCATGCCGATGAGGGCAGGCTTGATGCCCGTCTGCGTGTAGAAGAAGTGATAGCCATTAGTTTCATCGGTGGCCTGAAGGATGCGTCCGCCAATCTCGGGCAGCACACCGATATTGACATACTCGTTCTTCAGCCTCAGGATGTTGTAGTCCTTGGGAGCCTTCTTGTCGGTAAGCACGTCGTAGAGCGGATAGGGATAGATGTAGCCCTCGGCACCCTGGTAGACGCGGCCGGTGAAGAAGATGGGGTCTTTCTCGGCGGGCCCCAACTGATAGGTGGGCAGGGAAATCTTTTCCTCGCCCATACTTACGGTCTGCGCCCGGAGCGACATAGGCAGTGCGAGCGCAGCAAGTAGCACAAAACAGTTCTTCATAGGATAATGAATTAAAAAGAGAGGCCTGCAGGGTCTGCGCTGAGACAGAAGGCCGCAGGCCTCTTCAGAATGGGGGACAAGGGGATTAGCGCTTCAAGTTGCCGTTGAGCTCAGTGTCGAACGAAGGATAGGGGAGATAGACCGACTTACCCTCTTCCCAGTTAACGGTTGAGGGAATCACTACCTTCTCCTTCACGCTCACGCCCGGAGCCACCTCGATGGCGGCATTGGCCTTGCGGCGGTCGAAGGTGGCCTTCAGCGTGTTGGTGCGGAGCTGGTCCTCACGCCGTGAGACGAGAGCCACCCAGTAGCCGGCCACTTCCCAACCGTGCTCCTTGACGCAGAGGTCGGCGAAGTCGGCAGCACTCAGTCCCGAGACTTCAGCTTCACCGGCGCGAGTGCGCACCTTGTTGAGGCACTTGTAAGCAAGTGCATCGGGATTGCCCGTGGAGCGGGCTTGAGCCTCGGCATACCAGAGGAGCACCTCGGAGTAGCGGATGAGGCGATGCCGCTGGTCGGTACACATCACGCCCGACGCCGTCTTGGTGTAGTCGTAATCCGTGGAGCCTTCGCCGACGCTCCAAATGCGGAACAGCGGCTGGTACTCGTTGTAGCCCGATGAGCACTTCTCCCACCAGTTCATCATCTTACCGTTGTTGGGGTCTGTGGGGTCAGTATTGCGGCCGTTGTCGTAGAGCACCTTCTTGTTGTAGGTGGCATCCTTGCGTACGCCCTCGGGGAAGTCCTTCCAGAACTGAATCTCGCCGAGGCCGTCGCCCCATCCGCCGAGCGATACGTACATGTTGCAGGAGCTCATCTGCGAGTCCTCCCACCAGTAACCGAACTTCGTGCCGAAGTTGATGCCGAGCACGCACTCCTTGGTGTAGTTGTGGCTGGGAGCGTAGACATCGTAGTAACTGGGCTCGATGATGTACTCGTAGGCTCCGCTCTCTACGCCGTCGATGACCTGCTTGGCCAGGGCTGCGGCCTCAGCATACTTGCTGTTGTCGTTCAGCGGCCATCCGCCTTCTGCCATATAGACGGCAACGAGAGCCGACATGGCAGCCTGCTTGGTGATGTAGACGTTGGCACCGTTGACGTTTCTGGGTGCTCCGGTATAGGAAGTGGGGAGCATTTGGATGGCGTCCTTGAGGTCCTTTTCAATCTGAGCATAGACGTCGGCCACTGAAGAGAGCGGGCGCTCGTAGTCGATGTCGCCGGTGAGGTTCATGGGCAGAGGTCCGAAGGCCCTCACGAGATAGAAATACTGAATGGCACGCCAAGCTTTGGCCTGTCCGATGGCGATGTTGATTTCTTCCTGCGTAGTGGGTGTCTTCGAAGCACTCTCCACGATGTAGTTGGCTGCCTTGATGACGGAGTAGCTGGTGTTCCAGAGGGCGTCAACACCCTTATTGGTGTTGCTCGGGTGGAACCCGTCCACCTCCTCATAAGCCTGCTTGTTGCTGCCCGTGGTGGTGGTGAGGTCGTCACCGGCCCAGCGCCATATCCAGGGGTTGGTGTTGACCTGGGTATTGGTCACCTGGGAGTAGAGGGCGTAGACAGCCATGTTGAGCTCATCCTGAGTGGAGAAGAAATTGGTGTTGCTGAGCTGCCCCTTAGGGCTCTCGTCGAGGAAGTCGCTACATGAGCTCAAGGTGAGCGCTCCTGCCAATACTGTTAAGATGATTCTATTGAGTTTCATATTTGTATCCGTATTTGAGGTTAGAAAGTGAGGCGTGCACCGAAGGTGAAGATTCTCGGACGTGGGTAAGCACCGATGTCGATACCGTCGTTGGCGTCGACACTGCCGGAGCCCATACGCGAAATGCCTGCCGGATCCTGACCCTTGTAGCCTGTAATGGTAAAGAGGTTCTGAGCACTGAAGGAGAGACGGATGTCGGCAAACTTGGTGATTGAGCGGCCAAGGTCGTAGGAGAGCGTGATGTTCTCCAGGCGCAAGTAGTCGTTCTTCTCAAGCCACTTCGTCGAAGCTGCCTCGTAGTCGTTGCCAACCACCGAGGTGGAAGGATAGCGCGGGTTGTCGCTGTGGCCTACGGAACGGTTGTAAGCCTCGCGCAGGGTGATGAAGTTGGAGTCGCCATTGATGGAGCAACCCGTGAAGCGCATCAGATTGAGACGGTAGCCGCCAAAGGCTGCGTTGAAGAACATGTTCAGACTCCAGTTCTTGTAGCTGAAGCTGTTGTTCCATCCCATGGTGAACTTCGGAGCAGCCTGACCCTTCATGACTCGGTCGCCGCCCGAGACCTTGCCGTCGCCGTCGTTGTCCTTATAGGTGTCCTTACCGTCTTTGTCGAGACCTGTCCACTCATACACATAGAAGGTGCCGATGGGATAGCCCTCCTGAATGCGGGTCACACCGTCGGTGGGAATCATGCCGGATGCGGGAGAGATACCGGAAACAAAGGGCACACCGGCAAGGTCCTTGACCTTGTTCTTCAGATAACTACCCGTGAGGTTGGAGCTCCAGAAGAGGTCCTTGGTGATATTCAGCCTTGCCTCCACACCGAAGTCAAAGCCTGTGTTTTTCACCTTGGCTGCGTTCACCCAGTAGGAGCCACCACCATCGTACTTAGGCATGGTCTTCTGAATGAGACCGTCCTTGGTGAGCTTGTTGAAGTAGTCGAAGGTGAAGTTGAGTTTTCCACCGAGGATGGAGAACTCAACGCCAAGGTCGAACTGGTTGGTCTTCTCCCAGGTCAGGTCGGGAGTAGCTACATTGGTGCCGAGCCAGTAGCCCGTGTAGAGGGTACCGGTGCCGAAGGAGCCAGAGGTGGAGCTGAGCATTCCGAGGGTGCCGTAGGGGCTGATGGCCTGCGAGCCTACTGTACCGTAGCTCATGCGAATCTTGGCATTCTGGATGATGTTCTGACTCTTCATGAAGCTCTCGTTGCCGAGGTTCCACGCCACGGCTGCTGAGGGGAAGAAGCCCCACTTGTTGTTGGTGAACTTTGAGGAACCGTCCTCACGGAATGTACCTGTGAGGATATAGCGGTCGTCGTAGTTGTAGATGAGTCGGCCCACACCGGAGAGCAGTGCCCAAGAGGAGTAAGCATTGGACTCATTGCGCGAGGCGGCCATCTTGACATTCCACCAGCCTACGCTCTCCACAAGGATGTTGCTGCCATTGATGCCCATGCTCTTGGACTCTTCCTTAGTAGCCTCCCAAACGGCGGTTGCCGTGAGATGGTGCTTGCCCCAGTTGCCCAAATAGGTGAGGTTATTGGTCGACTGGAACACTGTCTCCTGCCAGTCAGAGTTCGACATCGAGTTGGAGTTAGCTCTGGAGATAGAGCGGGGTGAGAAGCCGTAGCTCTTGGAGTCGCGGTAGGTGAAGCCATTGCTGGTGGTGAAGGTGAGGCCCTTGAGGATATTGAACTTCAGGTCGACGTGGCCCTGGAAGTTGGCACGGTGGAACTCTCCGCTACTCTCCTTAGCCACAGCCACGGGGTTCACCTGGAGCAGTGCGCTGTAGGGGTCGCTGAGGTTGAAGTTGCCATTGGCATCGTAGCAGCTCACAGCGGGCGCGAAGTTGAGGATGGTCCACATGGTGTTGCCCTTGACGGCAGAGAAGTCTTTTGAACGACCCTTGTTATAGGAACCGTCAATGTCAGCTGTGAGCTCGAGCCACTTCTTCACCTTAGAGCTGATGTTGGCCTTGAACTGGTAGCGCTTGAAACTGGTGTTGATGATGTCGCCGCGGTTGTCCATGTAGTTGCCCGAGACGTAGTACTGGTTCTTGGCGGTACCACCGGTGACCACGAGTTTGTAGTTCTGTGTGACAGCCGTCTGATACATCATGTCCTGCCAGTCGGTGCCGGCCTTTCCGCTCTGGAAGTCCTTCATCTGCGACTCATTGAAGGTACCGGGGTGAGCTTCGTTCCAGGCTGTGGCAAACTCGTAGGGGCTCATGAGGTCCATGCGCTTGGCCACGTTGCCGAAGCCCACAGCGGCGTCGAAGATAATCTTATCATCACCTGCCCGACCCGTTTTGGTGGTCACCAGTACGACACCATTGGAGCCGCGCGAACCGTAGATGGCCGTGGAGCTGGCATCCTTGAGCACTTGAATGGACTGGATGTCCTCAGGGTCCATACCTTCGAGACCGCTCTCGCGCACCATACCGTCGACGACATAGAGCGGGTCATTGCTGCGGTTGATGGAGCCTGCACCGCGCACGCGGATACGCACATCGCCGCCAGGTCCTCCCGAGGTCGTCACCTGAACGCCGGAGACACGACCCTGAAGCGCATCGGTAATCTGAGTGACGGGCTGATCGCGGAACGATTTATTGTCCATCACGCCCACGCTTCCGGCCAAGTCGGCCTTCTTCACGGTACCGTAGCCCACAACGACCACTTCGTCGATTTGTCCGGTATCGTCGGAGAGAGTGACTTTTACTACGCTCTTGCCCGCAGTGGGCACGGTCTGCGTTTTAAAGCCGATGTAGGAAATCTCGAGTGGTGTGTTGCTGCTGACACTGATGCTGAAGTTGCCCTGCGCATCGGTAGTAGTACCGCGTGAGGTACCCTTCACAACGACGCTTGCGCCCACTACGGGCTCGCCATTAGCATCGACTACAGTTCCCGTGACGGTGCGATGCTGTTGAGTTACGGATGCCGGACCACTCAGTAGAGAGGGGCGCTCAACGGCTTGGGCCGCAGGTACTCCGGCAAGGAGAAAACATGCTGTGGCATTGGCCACAAACATAGACTTAAATTTCATATTCTTTTCGTTTGAGTTAGTTGGATGTAAGGTTTAAGGTTAGCACTATGCTCTTTAAGGCATAATGTGCCAACAAGGGTCAACGGCCTGCCTTATATATAATAAGGTATAGGCCCTAAGCAATTAGTCATGTTACCATACAGTTTTTAAGTTTAAGTAAATTAGCACTATCTAAGTTTAAGGAGGAAGGAGGGCAATGAGATATCCCATCTCTGCACCAGTAAGGTTCACTTCCTTAGTGTCAGAGTTGCCTGCACCATAGACAGCAAGCTCTAACGGTTGCAAAGTAAGCTAAAATAATTCAATAATGCAACTTTTAGGGCAAAAAAGTTATCAATAATTTTCCCGACTCCGACAGTACGCTTCGCACTGCACTTTCCACCGAAGCCTTCCGAGTCGTTGTGAAGCTCGTGATGGCGCTGCTGCTGATAAGGTACTGCTGCTATCTCCAATGTATTCGAGATGGTCACGCACTTGGATACCGCATTGCAACAGCAAGACAATGGCAGCGGGTCGGCGCGGTCAACTTTTTAGCGAACCCCTCTTCTGACTATACCTTTATAATGCTTGAAATAGAAGAAAAAATGTGTGACCTTTGAAGCTCACTGGACAGCCCTAGAGTGGTCATGCGTCTTCTTCCGAGATGGAGCTTCATAGATATGTATGACCTTGGACAACTTACGGGAACATATTAACAAGAAAGCCAAATTGCTATTAGCAACTTGGCCTTCGTGTAGTTGGGATACCCGGACTCGAACCAGGAATGACAGGACCAGAATCTGTAGTGTTACCATTACACCATATCCCAATGTCAGAGCAATCGAGATGTCTTATCGTTGGATTGCGAGTGCAAAGTTACTGCTTTATTTTGTAACTGCAAACTTTTTGGAGCTTTTTTTCTAAAAGAATTCAAAATAAGTGGTCTTGGGGGATGGTGTTCGGAGAATTCAGTGTAACTTTGTAGCTGTTATAATAGCTCAAATTGATTTTAATGGAACAGACAAGCCAATTAGTTGAAACTATCACCAAAGGGATACAGGAAAAGAAAGGAGAGAACATCATCATAGCCAACCTTCGAGGCATAGAGGGAACCGTGGCTGATTACTTTGTCATCTGCCAAGGCAACTCCCCTTCACAAGTGGAAGCCATAACGGAAGCTGTGGGCGAGATCGTCAGAAAAGATGCAGGCGAGAAACCGGTTAATGTCATAGGACTTGGCACCGACCAATGGGTGGCAATGGACTATACCGATGTGCTCGTGCATATCTTCCTGCCCGAGACACGCCAATTCTACGATTTGGAAAACCTATGGGAGGATGCCCAGCTCACCCACGTACCCGATATATTATAAACCAGTCATTCTTTCATCGTTATATAAACAACAATGGACACCCATAATCCCAACAACAATAATCCGGGAGACAACCAGCCCAAGATGCCTCGCTTCAACATGACGTGGCTCTATATCACAATAGCCATCATGCTGGGAGTATTCTTGATGTCAGGAGGCGGTAATACCATAGGTACCTCAGGCGCCCAACAAACTGCCACCTATACGAAATTCAAAGAGTATGTCAACAAAGGATATGCTAAGAACGTAGTCATCAATAAGGACAAGAGCACACTGAACATGTATGTCAAGGCTCAGAATGTGCGAGATGTCTTCCATCGCCCGGCCGAACAGCTGGGAAAAGATCCCTATGTCAAAGTGGAGTTCGGCTCAGTCGATCAAGTAGAGCCTTTTCTCAATGCCGAGCAGAAAGCAGGTAAGTTAGCCGATTACAGCTACGACAATGAAGGCGATAGCGGAATGATGAACTTGCTCATCAACATCATTCCCCTACTACTTCTCACCATCTTCACGATTTGGCTGATTCGCAGGATGGGCAGTGGCGGCGGAGCAGGTCCCGGTGGCGTTTTCAACGTGGGGAAGAGCAAGGCCCGCATGTATGAAAAAGGTAACGACCTTGGCGTTACGTTCAAGGACGTGGCAGGCCAAGAGGGTGCCAAACAAGAAGTGCAGGAGATTGTTGACTTCCTTAAGAATCCTAAGAAGTACACCGAATTAGGTGGTAAGATACCCAAAGGTGCACTCCTCGTCGGTCCCCCGGGAACAGGTAAGACACTATTGGCTAAAGCTGTAGCAGGAGAAGCAGGTGTACCCTTCTTTTCCATGAGCGGTTCAGACTTTGTTGAAATGTTTGTAGGAGTAGGTGCCAGCCGTGTGCGCGACCTCTTCCGCCAGGCAAAGGAAAAGGCTCCATGCATCATCTTCATCGACGAGATTGACGCCGTAGGCCGGGCACGAAGCAAGAATCCTGCGATGGGAGGCAACGATGAACGGGAGAACACCCTCAATGCCCTACTCACTGAGATGGATGGTTTTGGCACCAATAGTGGTGTGATCATCTTGGCTGCTACGAACCGTGCCGATATGCTTGACAAGGCACTACTCCGTGCAGGGCGCTTCGATCGACAGATACATGTCGATTTGCCAGATCTCCAAGAACGCAAAGCCATCTTTGAGGTTCATCTGCGTCCGGTGAAGAAGGACTCCACAGTGGATGTCGACTTCCTTGCCCGGCAGACACCTGGTTTCTCCGGAGCCGACATAGCCAATGTCTGCAATGAAGCTGCCCTCATTGCGGCACGCCATAACAAGTCGCATGTTGGTAAGCAAGACTTTTTAGATGCCGTCGACCGAATTATAGGCGGCCTTGAAAAGAAGACTAAGGTGATGACAGCTGAGGAAAAGCGGAGCATTGCCATTCACGAAGCGGGCCATGCCACCATTAGCTGGTTCTGCAAACACGCAGACCCACTGGTCAAGGTGACCATTGTTCCCCGTGGTCAAGCTCTTGGCGCTGCATGGTACCTGCCCGAGGAGCGAGTCATCACGACGAAAGAGCAGATGCTCGACGAAATGTGCTCACTTCTTGGAGGCCGCGCAGCAGAAGAGCTCTTTGTAGGTGAAATATCCACGGGAGCCATGAACGACCTTGAGCGTGCCACCAAGAGTGCCTATGGAATGGTGGCCTATGCCGGAATGAGCGACCGCCTGCCCAATATCTGCTATTACAACAATCAGGAATATCAGTTCCAGCGCCCCTACTCCGAGACTACGGCCAAGGTGATGGACGACGAGGTGCTCAAAATGATCAACGAGCAGTACCAGCGGGCCAAGAACATCCTCACCGAACACAAGGAAGGTCACCAACAATTAGCAGAGTTACTTTTCAACAAAGAGGTTATCTTCGCTGAGGACGTAGAGCACATCTTTGGCAAGCGTCCCTGGGCAAGCCGGAGTGAGGAACTTATTAAGGAAAATGAGGAGAATGCGCCCAAATTGGAAGAGCAGAGCGATGAGGTGAAGAAAGCTCAGGCCGAGCATGAGGCAAAGTTAAAACTCAATGAACAGCCTGCTGACTCTCAGGGAACGCCCTCCAAGCCCAAATCCGACATTCTTCCAAGCAATGCGGACTAAAAGAATAAAACTATGACAGCAAAAATGCAGAACCTCGTTGTACGTACCATCACGGGCGTGCTCTTCGTAACCATCATGGTTGTATGCTTTCTCAATCCTACAGCCATGGTATTTCTCTTCTCCCTCATCACCGGCCTCACCATTTGGGAATTCACCGGACTGGCAAATACCCGCTCCAGTGTCAACGTCAATCGCTTCATCACCACAGTGGCGGGCGTCTATTTCTTCTTAGCTGTAGCCGGCATCAACAGTGGTATCGTGCGTTCGTTTGCCGTCTTTATCCCTTATCTGCTGACTATCGTATATCTGTTCATCAGTGAGCTCTACACCCAGAATAAGGATGCCATCAACGACTGGGCCTATAGCATGCTCTCTCAGATGTACATCGCCCTACCCTTCTCCACCATCAATGCGCTGGCTTTCCGTTCCACCCCCGACGGCTCCATCCATTACTACTATCTGCTTCCGCTGAGCATCTTCATCTTCCTTTGGACCAATGACACCGGAGCCTACTGCTCTGGTTCGCTTTTCGGTCGGCATAAGCTCTTCCCGCGCATCAGTCCCGGAAAGACCTGGGAAGGCAGCATCGGAGGTGGTATACTGGTTCTTGCAGTAGCCCTACTAATAGGCATATTGGAGCAGAAAGCCGGCGACATCTATTCCGGGCTCACGCTCCTGCAATGGATGGGGTTAGGACTGGTCGTGGTCTTCTTTGGCACATGGGGCGACCTTGTGGAGAGTCTCTTCAAACGCACCTTAGGCATAAAGGACAGCGGGAACATTCTTCCTGGTCATGGCGGAATGCTTGACCGTTTTGACTCTTCGCTCATGGCGCTGCCAGCCGCAGTCATCTACTTAGGGTCGCTCACACTATTTTAGAAATCAATCCCCTAACCTGCTGCACTATCCGGTTAGGGGATTTTTCATATGGCGTCAGAACGCTCAATAGGCCACACCTCACCAAGGGAGAGGGCATGCATCCATAGTTCCTTTCTGCTCCAACTGATGCCCCACGTACCGCCAGCTCCTGCAAAGACAGACTCACCCTTTTCTTTCCCGCATCCAACAAAAAGAGCAAAAAATATTTGGTCACTCAAGATATTTAGACTACCTTTGCATTGTAAACATTACAAATACCCCCAACAATAAGTACAAGCATTATGAAGGAATTAAAAGGAACAAAGACCGAGAAAAACCTCCAGGAGGCTTTCGCCGGTGAGAGTATGGCACGCAACAAGTACACTTACTTTGCCTCAAAGGCACGTAAGGACGGTTTTGAACAAATTGCAGCCATCTTCGAAGAGACCGCCAACAACGAGAAGGAGCACGCAAAGCTGTGGTTCAAGTATCTTGAGGGAGGCGATTTGAAGAGCACCCGTGAGAACCTCAAGGCTGCTGCTGAAGGCGAGAACTACGAGTGGACCGACATGTACGACCGCATGGCCAAGGATGCCGAAGCGGAAGGCTTCACAGAGCTGGCTTACAAGTTCCGTGCCGTTGCAGCCATTGAGAAGACACATGAGGAGCGCTATCGCAAGCTGCTCAAGAACATTGAGGATGCCTTGGTATTCAGCCGCGACGGTGATGCCATCTGGGTATGCCGCAACTGCGGTCATGTAGTTGTAGGCCCGAAGGCTCCTGCTGTTTGCCCGGTTTGCAAGCACCCGCAGAGCTTCTTCGAACTGAAGGCTGAGAACTTCTAAACTATTCAACCAGGGGCCGTAAAGCCAAGTCCGGACTAAGGACTCTGCTTTACGGCCTCTTTCTATCCGTTCTTCCCTCTCATCCACAATGGAAGAACTTCTCCACCAAAGGTGGAATATCTTCTGGATGCTCCCCGGTGATTCTCCTCAGCTGCCTATCATTATAGGCCATGAGCTCATTAATCACGGCATCTATCATCTTAGTTGAGAAAACCCCATATCGCTCAAACACCCCACGCTGACTATTCAGGCAATCGGCCGAGGCAGCACAACTGTCTGGCAATTGTTTCAGGTGCCTCAGTCGGTCGTTATTACGCTCATCATGAATATTCACGTCCACATAAGTCTCATCGGCCAGCTTCAGTGCATTCGGCATCTCCAGCCCATGCAGACACCCCACACAGATACCTGCAAGCATCTGATAAGGATCGGCTGAGCCGTCGGCTGAACGAATCTCAAAGGTCTGCTTGTCAGAGGTATCCACAAGGTGAGAAGCCTCCTTGGGATTGGCCTCACTACACATATCGACGCCCTTGCTCCATCCTAAAGGCACTCTGATGAGTGCCGACCGGTTGCGGTCGCCCCAGCACACATTGGTGGGAGCTTCCTGATGAGGCACCAGACGGAAATATGACGTAGGAATCTTGTTACCAAAAGCTGTCAGAGCAGGCGCCACGTCGAGCAGCCCCGCAATAGCCTTCCTGCTGAGTTCCGACAGGTGGCCGTTCTCATTCATCACACTGCGGCCGTCCTTCATCAAGCGAATATGGAAGTGAAGACCGCTGCCCGCCTCACCGGTAGTGATTTTAGGAGCAAAGGTCACATTGCAACCTTCACGGTAGCCCAAGTTGCGAATCACCCATTTGGCAATAAGCAGTTCATCGGCAGCCAGCAGAGCGGGAACAGGGAGAAACTCTATCTCATTCTGCTCGTACATCAAACCATCCCGCACGAAGTTGCCCACCTCAGAATGTCCATACTTGATGATGCCGCCTGCCTTGGCTATGTATTCCATACAGCGCAGGCGGAAATCACCGTCCTTAGCATAAGGCGACGATTCATGATAGCCATGCTGTTCGCGGGCAGGATAAGCCTCCTCTATGGGCTTGATGACATAGAACTCCAGTTCGCCCATGGCATGGAAGTCAATGCCGGCCCGCTCTTTCATCGTCCTCACAGCCTTGCAGAGTGTCCATTCCGGGGCACTCTCCAGCGGCCGCCCGTCCTTGTCGAAGAACGAACAGAGCATACAGAGCGTGGGCTCCTCAGCGAAAGGACTCAGGAAAGCTGTGGAGAAACGGGGCAACACGTAGAGATCGCTGTTCGAAGCAGTGATGAAATCGAAGAGCGACGACCCATCCACACGTTCGCCGCAGGTCAGAATGGATTTCAAGTAAGCCATATTGGTGATGACAAAGCTCAGAGTCTTCAACCGGCCGTCGCCCCCGGGATACATGAAGTTGATGAAGTGGACATCGTTCTCGCGGATGAAGCGGATGATGTCATCCATGGTGAAATCGCAGGGATGCTTATGCAGCTGCGCCACCACAGGATTAATGTTGAACTGAAGATATTCGTCGTCCATATTATTAGTATTTAGTAGTGATGATCCAGTGGCCGGAGTCTATGAGCCCGCCCACGCCACAAATATAGTCATTCCTCCGATAACTCCAAAAAAAGAAGGCCAAAAACTTGGTCGTTACCGGCGAAAGACCTATATTTGTCGAACTTTTAACCAAGGAGGTCACTATGTATAGTAAATACACTCAGGACTTAGACGACAAATATGGTTGGAACGATCCGTTTCTCACTTCGCGCACCCTCTCACAGCCCAACACCGTGGGAGCCGCATCGGTGAGGAAGCACCGTCCTGACAGCACAGCGCCCGTACTCCACGGCAAATAGGGCTACAAGCCGCACCACCCACTGCCGACAGCTCTCAATAATCATACATCAGGCAGGTGGAATCCTTTGAAGAAAACTCTAATACATTACTTATTATGTGGAGACATACAAACAACAAATCATCCCTATTCTCAATTGTCTGCCTTGCGCTCACTCTGAATGTCACAGCGCAGACACCCGTTTACCAAGACTCATCGAAACCCATTGAACAGCGGGTGGAAGACGCTCTGTCGCGCATGACGCTGCAAGAAAAGATACGCGTCATCCATGCTCAAAGCAAGTTTTCCTCAGCCGGCGTGCCCCGTCTCGGTCTGCCCGACTTCTGGACCGATGACGGACCTCATGGGGTACGTCCCGACGTACTGTGGGACAAATGGCAACAGGCCGGACAGTCCAACGACTCCTGCGTGGCTTTCCCAGCCCTCACCTGTCTGGCCGCCACATGGAATCCCAATCTTGCCCACCTCTATGGACACAGCCTGGGCGAAGAGGCCCTCTACCGGGGAAAGGACATGATATTAGGTCCCGGCGTGAACATCTACCGCACACCGCTCAACGGGCGCAACTTCGAGTATCTCGGTGAGGACCCCTACCTCAGCTCCACAATGGTGGTGCCCTATATTCAGGGCATGCAGGAAAACCATGTGTCTGCATGCGTAAAGCACTTCTGCCTCAACAACAACGAGGAGAACCGCAACAACACCAATATCATCATCTCCGAGCGCGCACTCCATGAAATCTATCTGCCGGCCTTCCATGCTGCCGTCACTAAGGCTCACGTCTGGGGCCTTATGGGAGCCTACAACCTCTACCGCAATCAGCACAACTGCCACAACCAATATCTGTTGCGCGACCTTGTAAAAGGCCAGTGGGGCTACGACGGCGTCGTCATCTCCGACTGGGGAGGATGCCACAACACCGACGAGGCCGTGAACTATGGTCTCGACATGGAATTCGGTACAGGCACCAACGGACTCAATCGAAGCACCAACAACGCCTACGACAACTACTATCTGGCTCTCCCCTATCTCAAGGGTATCCAGGAAGGCAAATATTCCATGCAGACTCTCGACGACAAGGTGCGCCGCGTGCTGCGCCTCTTCTTCCGCACCACTATGGCCCAGCGCGGACACGGCTTCCTCTGCTCCGAAAGCCACTATGAGGCTGCGCGCAAGATAGCCGACGAGGGAATCGTACTGCTACAGAACCGTGGCGGAGTGCTTCCGCTCCAGCTGGCCGCTCATCCGAAGGTGCTCGTCGTGGGCGAGAATGCCATCAAGATGATGACTGTCGGAGGCGGCAGCTCCTCACTGAAGGTCCAAAAGGAGATTTCGCCTCTACAGGGTCTCAGGGACCGTCTCAAGGGCAAAGCCGACGTCGACTACGAGCGAGGCTATGTGGGCGATGTCACAGGCGAATACAATGGAGTCACCACGGGACAGAATCTCAACGACAAGCGCTCCACGCAACAGCTGGTAAGCGACGCCGTGGTCAAAGCCCGCCAGGCCGACTACGTGATTGTCTTCGGCGGACTCAACAAGAGTCCCAACCAGGACGACGAGGGCTACGACCGCAAGTCGTTCGCCCTGCCCTACGCCCAGGACACCCTCGTCGAGGCTCTGAGCAAGGTCAACAAGCACGTTGTCTTTGTCAGCATCTCCGGAAATGCCTTTGCCATGCCATGGCACCAGCAGGTGACCGCCATCGTCCAGGGCTGGTACATCGGCAGCGAGGCCGGCGAGGCGCTTGCCGACGTGCTCTGCGGCGACGTGAACCCCTCGGGCAAACTGCCTTTCACTTGGGGAACTCGGCTTGAGGATTACGGTGCTCACGCCCTCAACACCTACCCCGGCACCTGGCGCGCCGACCATAAGGTTATCGACGAAGACTACAAGGAAGGCATCTATGTGGGCTACCGCTGGACCGACAAGCAGCATGTTCGCCCGCTCTTTGCCTTCGGCCACGGCCTGAGCTACACCACCTTCCGCCTCTCCAACCTGCGCCAGTCGGCGAAGGAGATGACGCGCGACGGCAAGCTCACCTTCACCGTGAACGTGGAGAATACGGGCAACAAGGCTGGTGCCGAGACCGTCCAACTCTATATCCACGACGACAAGTGCAGCGTTGACCGGCCACAGAAAGAGCTCAAAGGCTTCGCGAAGGTGGCCCTGCAACCAGGCCAGAGCAAGGACGTGAGCATCACCATCGACAACGGTGCACTGAGCTTCTACGATGAGGGCACCCATGCCTGGAAATCGGAAGCCGGTAGCTTCACGGCCTTGGTGGGCAACGCTTCCGACCATCTCACACTAAAGGCGAAATTCACACTCCGATAAGCTTCCCATAGCGGCATGACCTTGAGTGACCATGCCGCTACGCTTTTCCAAACATTCAAGATATGAAGCACATACAACTGATAACGGCAAGCCTTTGCGCTTGCCTTCTTCTTGGTCTCACCCATGCGGCAGCCCAGCCACTGCCCCACTCCACCCCCGCGGTCTGCGGCATCAGTGCCCGGAGCCTCGCCAAGGCCGACTCGCTCATCAACGCTGCCATCCGAGAGGGCCGCTGTCCGGGAGCCGTGCTCGAGGTGGTGCGGCATGGCAAGGTGGCCTACCAGAAAGCCTACGGCCACCGTCAAGTCTATCCCGACTCCAAGCTCATGACCGTCCACACTATCTTCGATATGGCATCGTGCTCCAAGAGCCTCTCCACGGCCATCTGCGCCATGCAGCTCATCGAGCAGGGCCGACTGCACACCAGCGATGCCGTGAGCCGCTACATCCCGGGGTTCCAAAGTTGGCGTCAGGGCACCGACAGCGCCACCATCACCGTGATGCATCTGCTCACCCACACTTCAGGACTGCCTCCCTACGCCTCAGTAACAGCGCTGAAAGCCCAGTACGGTTCGCCCAATGCCGCCGCACTGATGGACTATATCGCCCACTGCAAGCGCGACTTCAGGCCCCAGAGCCAATTCCAGTACAGCTGCCTCAACTTCATCACGCTGCAGCACATCATTGAGCATGTCACGGGGCAGAACCTACGCGACTATGCCGCTGCCCACATCTTCAAGCCACTCGGTATGCGCCACACCGACTATCTGCCCTGCCGGCAGCAGGCCGACGGACGATGGGTGAGCACCGATGAGCCAAGATGGGTGAAGGAGGGCGAGGCCGAGGGCCCCACGCCCATAGCACCCACCGAGAAGCAAGCCGACGGAAGCGTGCTGCTCGGACAGGTGCACGACCCACTGGCGCGGGTTATGAATGGCGGCATCTCGGGCAATGCGGGACTCTTCTCCAATGCCGACGACATTGCCATCCTCTGTGCGGCCCTGCTCAACGGAGGAACATGGAAAGGGCACCGCATCCTTCAGCCCTCCACAGTGAGGCTGATGACCACGGTGCCCAAAGGCTTCGAAAAATTCGGCCGCACGCCGGGGTGGGACTGCTCGTCGCCCTACGCTTCACCCAAAGGCAGTCACACCAGCGCCCGCGCCTACTGCCACACCGGCTACACCGGCACTTCCGTCGTCGTCGACCCTGATAACGACCTGGCCATCATCCTGCTCACCAATGCTGTCCATCCGGTCGACCGCACCAGTGTGGTGAAGCTGCGTAGAGAGGTGGCCAATGCCATTGAGTGGTCGCGCTGAGTCAAGGCTTATTGCTGCTCGGCCGAGGGTGGAGCGTCGACAGGCGCTGCACCCCATGCTTTGTTGGGATGACTGCCCATGACGAGCACGAGCGTGCCTCCGTCGGCCACATCCTTATGCGTGAACCAGGGCTTGTTATAGGGTTTGCCGTTGAGCGTTGCACTCTGGATGTATTTGTTATCCTCGCTGCAGCCCTGGGCT
>ONMG01000006.1 GCA_900318855.1 uncultured Prevotella sp. | reverse complement strand
GCTCCGATAGGCTCAGCTTTGTCATTCCCCGTCCCAGCATTCCTTTTTCCGGGGGGGGCGCTACGCTTGCCAACAAGGCCGGGTAACGAAAAAAGCAGGGGATTAATTTTGAATTGTAGACGAATTAACCTAACTTTGCAGCATGATTCAGAATCTTCCGACTATGAGCAATTCATATAGCCACCTACGCCTCAGCTGGCGCATGAAAGGGCTCACCATGGCTGTGCTTCTGATGGCCATGGCGCTCTGCGGCTGCGGCCACGTGATAAGAAAGAAGCCCGCGACAACTACCCCCAACTACTATAAAACCGTGAGCGACCACACTGTCTACGGACTGGCCTGCGAGGGATGCAACGACTCGGTAGTGGTGCTGCTGCCCCTTGATGGCAGCGACCCCGTGAGATATGACTGTCTGCTGGCGAGCCGCCGCAACCATATTCTCGGGAAAATACAGATTGGCGACAACATTGCATTGCTCCCCAACAAGAGTGACCCTCACCGTGCAGACATTGTCATCGACCTCGAAGACCTCAAAGGCATTTGGTGCTATGTGGTGATGCCCAAGATGCGCGACTTCACCACCCTTAGCAAGCGCGACCAGGCTAAGAAACTGGCTGAGATGCCGGACTCCATCAAGGAGACCTATATGATACCACGAGAGTACGGCTTCTGGATGAAGCGCGATTGGCAGTGTCAGAGCGTGGGCTACGTGCCCGATCAGTCGGCCCTGGAGGACGAGAGTCCGGTGGTCTATCCGCCGCTGAGCTATTTTGCCGAGTGGCACATCTGGAACTGCAAGCTCATCACCGTGAGTGGCAAGCCCGTGGTAGGAAAGGACGGGAAACAGCTCATCTCGAATGTAAGACTGGACACCTGCGACATCGACTATCTGAAGAACGACTCGCTCGTGCTGAGCAGTGACGGTATATCGAGAAGCTACTACCGCAAGCACAACATCAATGAAGTGAATGCCAAGGCCAAACGCATTGCTGCGCAGCTCAGCCAGCAGGCTATGAAGAAGATTACGGAGTAGCAACAACATCGAGGCACTTCACGTGTCCATGGCAGATCATGCGGAAAAAGCATGACTTTAACTCCCGGTGGAACGTGGAGAGGCGCAGCCTGCCGTTAGTTTAGCCACCTGGGACAGTCCATGGCAATAGATGAGCAGCCCTTCACTCAAATATTTGATTTCACTTGATTTTTCTGAGTGACCAACGATCGTTCGCAGCTTGGCGTACGGTCGTTTTCTATTAGCATTACAATATGGACAGCCCAGCCTTTACCCCACAAGAGCCCTAACTTCGCCCCCAGTAAGAACGATTATCGAGCAAGAAAGCCGTTGCCGAAAGCTGCTGTTGAAGAACCTCGTCAGAAGACAAAGCCGAGATTAATGTAGAAGTAAGGCTTATGGGTCTTAGTGCTGTAACCCAACATGGCGGCAAGCGGTCCAAACATGGAGTTATAGCAGTAGCCTGCCTGCGTGCCCACAAGCGGCCCTTTATCAAGAAGGTCGCCCAGCCGGCCAGCATGCTGGGCCAGAGCCACCTTGAACAGCACGTAGTTGTTTTGGGCGATACGCTGCTGGGCCCTAAGCTGAAAAGCAAGGAAATGACGGTCGGCGAGTTCAAAATGCCCCATACCGGCGAAGGGCATCTGATGGTCGGAGTACTGCCCGAACCAGTTGCCGCCAATCACGTTCTGTTTCTCCCAGGGAATCTCCCTGCCAAACAAGAGACGCCCATAGATCATCGGCTGGAGAGTGAGGCGCTCCAAGAGCCGTATGTTCATCCGCCACATGCCGTTAAGGGCACTGAACCCGCGCTGTCCGCGGTAGCGGGTCAGGTTGTTGGTATAATAACCGTAACCAGCCTGGAAGGCTGCACCCCGGGTGGGGAAATACCAGAGGTCCTCGGAATTGTAGTTGACGTCGGCATGGTAGCTGAAGAGGTGCTCATCGGACGGCTGCACACCAACATAGGTAGTGTGGGCGCCGGCAAGCATGGTCTGGAACCGGAAATAGTCGAACCGGGCACCGATGAGGATATTGAAGTTGCGCACATTGAAGTCGATGACATTCAGGTGGACCATATGCTCATTGTAGGTCACGCTGTAAGCCTTGTCACCCTCCTCATAGGCGTTGAGGTCATTGTGACGGTAGATATAGGAGAGCGTCATCTTATTGAAGGCGATAGGCATGAACTGCAGGTCAGCCTTAGCCATGACACGCTTTCCGAGGCGCAGCGCCAGGGCTGTGGAAAGGGGCTTGCGCGTGTTGAAGAGCAGCGCTCCCTGAGCCTGCAAGGCCACTATCTCCTCTGTGTCGAAGCGCACTCCCAGGTTCAGCTTGCTGTTGTTTTTTTCCTTGGCCACGATGTCGACGTCGTAGCTCCCGTCCTGATTGCTGTGGTAGAAGCAGTCGGCATCGCTATAAAAGAGGTCTACTCGCATGGAAGCCACCACGTGGTCGATGTCCTTTGCAGTGAGACTGTCGGCACGCTCCAGCTTGAATCGCTCGCGCAGCAGCTGCTCGTCGGAGGCGGTCACATCGGTAAAGCGGATGTGGCCCACGCGGAATTTGCGGGGCAGAGCCTCTTCGTGATAGAGTGCTGGTGGCTGAGGCCGGAAGTGCTCCGGCAGTCCGAGCTGGCGCTTCAGTGCCACAAGCTCGTCCCAGTGCTTCATCGCCTCGTCTTCACCGCGCTTTATCAGGGTGTCGATGGCAGCTGGAGTGAAGCTGGCAGCTGAGTAGCCCTTGGTGTTGGCCCTGATGAGCACATCGGTGTGGGCCATATTGTCGTCGTACTTGTTCTTACAGTTGACGTCCACAATCTGGCTTATCACGCTGCTGCCGCTCTTGAGGTCGTCGGCGGTCTTCGGCGGTCCCTGCACCGTGACCCCTATCACCATGTCAGCCCCCATCTGCCGGGCAATATCCACGGGATAGTTGTTGCGCAGACCTCCGTCCACGAGCACCTTGTCGCCCTTGCGAATGGGTGCGAAGGCTCCGGGAATCGACATGCTTGTACGCATGGCCTCAGCCAGAATGCCGCTGTGGAAGTCGTATTCCGTATTGTCGACAATATTGGTAGCCACGCACGCAAAGGGAATGGGCAACCTATTGAAATCCATAGAGTCGCGGTAGCCGGCAGTGAGCTTGGCAAAGAGCGCCATAAGGTTCTTGCCCTGAATGACTCCGGCACCACCAAAGTCGATACGCTTGCCGATGCTGATGTCCTTGCTGATGATGTAGGTATTCTGCATCTGCCGGTCGGCAATGCTCTGGTGCGACACGTCGGCTCGGTCGGACAGCAGAAACGGCCAGTTCTGCACACGCACCATCGAGTCGAGCTTCTGAGCATCCCAACCGATGGAATAGAGACCGCCAATGATGGAGCCCATAGAGGTGCCGGTGATGATGTCGATGGGTATACCGGCCCGCTCAATGACCTTGAGGGCGCCGATGTGGGCCATGCCCTTGGCACCGCCGCCGCTCAGCACCACTGCCACCCGCTTGCGATGGGGCTGCTGAGCATGGAGGGAGAATGCTGACAGAAGAAGAGCCAGGAGCAGGGCTGGCCGGAGGATTCGGTTAGGGGTCATAATGGTGGTCTGCGTTTAAGGTGGAGGATTCGGGGGTTAGCGGTCGAGGCCGTGGTTCATGAAGCGGTGCTCGGCCAACTTCTCGTATTTCGTGCCCGGAATCCCATAGTTGGCATAGGGATAGATGCTGATGCCGCCACGGGGAGTGAAATAGCCCGTAACCTCAATATATTTAGGTTGCATCAGACGGATGAGGTCCTTCATGATGATGTTCACGCAGTCTTCGTGAAAGTCGCCGTGGTTGCGGAAGCTGAAGAGGTATATCTTCAGACTCTTGCTCTCCACCATGCGCTCACCGGGGATATAGGAGATGCGTATTTCGGCAAAGTCGGGCTGCCCCGTAATCGGGCACAGCGAGGTAAACTCAGGACAGTTGAACCGCACCCAATAGTCGTTGCCGGGGTGCTTATTAACGAAAGTTTCCAGTACTTCGGGGGCATAGTCGGTGGGATACTGGGTCTTGCGGCCCAGCGAATGTAGTCCCTCTGATTCTCGGTTGCTCATATTATCTGCTCTTTATTGGATATCAGCGCTTCCGCCTCCCTTTCTGTGACACGGCTGCACGCTGATGTTGAATGTTTGTCGATATATCACTTAAAGATTGAGGATGCGAAGCACATTGTAGGAGATACCCTCATCGTAGACATCCTCACCCTCCATGCTCTTCACGCCTTTCACCACTCGGATGGTGATCGGCAGCGCCACCACCTCGTACATCGTCTTGAGAACCACCTGCCAGAGCATCAGCCAAGGAAGCTCAGAGGTTGGCACCACACCCGAGAGGGCCAGGGGGAAGAAGATGAGACTGTCAAGGCTCTCTCCGGCTACGGTGCTCAGTATGGCACGCGCCGAGAAATTGCGCCCCTTCGAGGCTATCTTCATCCGACTCATCACATAGGCATTGGCAAACGAGCCAGCGAGAAAGGCCACAAACGAGGCTCCGGCGATGCGCGGTGCAAGTCCGAAGATGGCATGGAAGCCAGCCTCATTGTGCCAGTAAGGGGCCGCGGGGATAGCATCGCAAAGAGCTGCCACACCTACAAAGAAGAAGTTCATCGCGAAACCCAGCCATATGAGCAGGCGGGCCTTGCGATAGCCCCACACTTCACAAACGCAGTCGTTGATGATGTAGGAGATGGGAAACACGATGAGACCACCGGTGAGACTGATGGCTCCCACCTGAATCTGCTTGGTCTCAAGGACATTTGCCAGAATAAGGCAAACACAGAAGAGTGTGCTGAATAGCATGAAGAGCACACTCACCTTTGGCTGTTGTTTAATCATTGTTCTTGTTTTTAAAGAGGTTATACAAGCACTCTCTTCCCCAACCGCTAAGGGCGGGAGAATGGCGGCCGTTAGACACCATGGCCGCTAAGCGACTGCAAAGTTAGGCAAAAATAGCGAGACTCAGGGACTTAACGTCTGAAAAATTATCATTCGCATCTCCCGACGGCATGAAAAGCCGACTGTGGAGGCCGCTCTTCCCAGCCTGCGGCTGGCCATAACGGACCTGGGCTGCGGTCGACAGCATACTGCTGACAACCTACTGACAAGGTCTGCGCATAAAAAAAGGTAAAATACAAGACGGATTGAGATTAATTTCGTACCTTTGCAAAGTTTAAATAAGACCCAACAAGAAGTAAAGATGAACATTTTAGAGCTTAGCGAGCAAGAGATTATCCGCAGGCAAAGCCTTGACGAGCTCCGGGCCATGGGCATCGACCCGTATCCCGCAGCCGAGTTCCCCGTAACAGACCATTCTACCGACATCGTGAAGCGTTTCGAGAAATTCCCCGAAGAGCGTGACGTATGTGTGGCCGGCCGCATCATGAGCAAGCGCATCATGGGCAAGGCCAGCTTCATTGAGCTGCAGGACAGCAAGGGCAGGATACAGGTTTACGTGATGCGCGACGCACTCTGCCCCGGGGAGAACAAGGACCTATATAATAAGGTATTCAAGAAGCTCCTCGACATCGGCGACTTTGTAGGTGTTACGGGCTATGTGTTCAAGACACAGACCGGCGAAATCACTATCCATGCGAACAGTCTGAAGCTGCTCAGCAAGAGCCTCAAGCCGCTGCCCATCGTGAAATACAAGGATGGTGTGGCCTACGACAAGTTCGATGACCCTGAAATGCGCGCACGCCAAAGATACGTCGACCTCATCGTCAACGACGGAGTGAAGGACACCTTCCTCAAACGGGCTACCATCCTCCGCACCATGCGTAAGTACTTCGATGATGCCGGCTACACCGAGGTGGAGACTCCCACGCTGCAGAGCATCCCGGGCGGAGCCAGCGCAAGGCCGTTCATCACCCACTTCAATGCGCTCAACATCGACATGTACATGCGCATCGCCACCGAACTCTACCTCAAACGACTCATCGTGGGAGGCTTCGAGGGTGTCTACGAAATAGGCAAGAACTTCCGCAATGAGGGTATGGACCGCTACCACAACCCAGAGTTCACCTGTCTGGAGCTCTATGTGCAGTACAAGGACTACAAATGGATGATGAGCTTCACCGAAAAGCTCCTGGAGACTATCTGCATTGCCGTCAACGGTAAGGACGAAGTGCAGTACGGCGACCATATCATCAGCTATAAGGCTCCGTTCCCGCGCATCCCCATCCTTGATGCCATCAAGGACAAGACAGGCTACGACCTCGAAGGAAAGTCGGAAGACGAGATACGCGACATCGCCATCAACAAGCTCAAAATGGAAGGCATCGATGAGAGCTTTGGCAAGGGTAAGCTCATCGATGAGATATTCGGCGAGTTCTGCGAGGGCACCTTCATACAGCCCACCTTCATCATCGACTATCCTGTCGAGATGTCACCACTCACCAAGATGCACCGCTCCAAGCCCGGACTCACCGAACGCTTCGAGCTCATGGTCAACGGTAAGGAGCTCGCCAACGCCTACTCTGAGCTCAACGACCCCATTGACCAAGAGCAGCGCTTCGTCGACCAGATGAAGCTTGCCGACAAGGGCGATGACGAGGCCATGGTCATCGACCACGATTTCTTGCGTGCACTCCAGTACGGTATGCCACCGACGAGCGGTATCGGCATCGGCATCGACCGCCTCGTGATGCTCATGACGGGCAAGGACGCCATTCAGGAGGTGATGCTCTTCCCGCAGCTCAAGCCCGAGGTAAAACTGCCTCAAAGCTCCATTAAGGAATGGGCTGCATTAGGTGTCGCCGAAGACTGGGTCTATGTGCTCCGCAAAGCCGGATTCAACCTCATCAGCGACATCCGCTCACAAAAGCCACAAGGCCTGCAGCAAAAGCTCATGGAAGTAGTGAAAAAATATAAGCTCGGCTACGAGAAACCCTCTCTTGAAGACCTGGAAAAGTGGATTCTCGCAGCTGCCGCAAAGGAATAAGCGAGTAGCAGGCGCCGGCGTGCTCAGCAAGCCGTTCCGGCGCCCGCATCCAGCTCCCGGCTGCCGACGCCCGCCGGGAGCCATGATTAGAGGCTGACATGTACAATATAGGACGAATAGCTATCATTGGAGGCGGCAGCTGGGCCACAGCAATCGCCAAGATCGTGGTGAATCACACCCACCACATAGGGTGGTATATGCGCCGCGACGATCGTATTGAGGACTTCCGCCGCCTGGGGCACAATCCGGCTTATCTGACCAGTGTCCACTTTGACGTCGATGAGATATTCTTCTCATCCGACATTAATAAAATCGCCGAAGCCTACGATACACTCATCTTCGTCACCCCCTCTCCCTATCTGAAAAACCACCTCAAGAAGCTGCGCACACGTATCCGCGATAAGTTCGTCATCACGGCCATAAAGGGCATTGTACCCGACGAAAACCTGGTCTGTTCAGAATACTTCCATCAGATTTACGATGTACCCTACGAGAATCTGGCCGTCATCGGCGGCCCCAGCCATGCGGAGGAGGTGGCCATGCAACGACTCTCCTATCTCACTATCGGATGCAGCGACCAGCAGAAAGCTGAAGCATTCACCACCATCCTCGCATCCAACTTCATCAAGACCAAAACGGCCAGGGATGTCATTGGCATCGAGTACTCCTCCGTGCTGAAGAATGTCTATGCCATAGCTGCCGGCATCTGCTCTGGGCTCAACTATGGCGACAACTTCCAAGCCGTTCTCATGTCGAATGCGGTGCAGGAAATGGGCCGTTTCCTCACTGCCGTCCACCCCTTGGACCGTAACATCTACGACAGTGTCTATCTCGGTGACCTGCTTGTGACGGGATACTCCAATTTTTCGCGCAACCGCACCTTCGGCACCATGATTGGTAAAGGCTACAGCGTAAAGAGTGCACAGATAGAGATGGAGATGATCGCCGAAGGTTACTTTGGGACTAAGTGCATGAAGGAAATCAATCGGCACATGCATGTAAACATGCCCATACTTGATGCTGTTTACAACATTCTCTATGAACGGATTAACCCCCAGATAGAAATAAAGCTGCTCACCGACAGTTTCCGGTGAAGGCTGAAGGGCACGGCGACCGTATCAAGAGCCATAGCACCCTCCCCCACACTCATCAAAGTGAGCTGAGGTAAGCCAGAGGACGGACTCAGAAGCCGACTGAACATTGAGAGTAACCTTTCAGCGGATGAATGCCAAGGGCCGGCCAGCTAAAGGCACTGATAATTGCGCCTATTATATTTAAGGTATTAAGGATTAAGAAGAAAATTTCAATAAATAACAATGACAGCTACAGTGAGAGCATAAGCCAATCCCGCAAACCGGAGAGCCGAAAGCTGAGCACCAAGACTATCAGCTTTAGTGCAGCAGTCATAGACGCTTTGGCCGGACGCCCGAGACGAATGCCCCCTTCTGCCCCTGTCGAAAAAAGTAAAAGCAATGAAGAATATCACATTGGACATTTCGAAGGCTGCCCAGTTTCTTAAGGCCGGAGCAGTTGAGGCCTATGAGCCTAAAGTGACTGAAGCTCAAGACGCCTTAGAGAAAGGCACTTGCGCAGGCAACGATTTCTTGGGATGGCTCCACCTTCCCAGCAGCATCACCGAAGAGTTCTTAGAGGACATCCAGGCAACAGCCGAGACGCTGCGCAAGAACTGCGAGACAGTGGTCGTGGCAGGCATTGGCGGCTCCTATCTCGGAGCACGCGCTGTGATAGAGGCTTTGGGCAATGCCTTTGCATGGCTCGTGAACGACGATACCAAGTCACCCAACATCCTCTTTGCCGGCAACAACATCGGCGAGGATTATCTTGCAGAACTCACCACCTACCTCAAGGGCAAGAAATTTGGTGTCATCAACATCTCTAAGTCGGGCACGACTACAGAGACAGCTCTGACCTTCCGTCTGCTCAAGAAGCAGTGCGAAGCTCAGCGCGGTAAGGAGGAAGCCCGCAAGGTCATCGTAGCCATCACCGATGCCCACAAGGGTGCAGCCCGTGCAGCAGCCGACAAGGAAGGCTACAAGAGTTTCGTCATCCCCGACAATGTGGGAGGGCGCTTCTCCGTGCTCACTCCTGTAGGCCTGCTCCCCATCGCCGTTGCCGGATTCGACATCAAGAAGCTTGTCGAAGGTGCAGCACAGATGGAGAAAGCCACAGCTGTCGACGTGCCCTTCAGCGAGAACATCAGTGCACAGTATGCCGCCGTGCGCCAGGGCCTTTACACTCAAGAAGGCAAGAAGATTGAGATCATAGCCAATTTCCAGCCGAAGCTTCACTTCATGGCTGAATGGTGGAAGCAGCTCTACGGTGAAAGCGAGGGCAAGGAGCATAAGGGCATCTTCCCCGCCGCCTGCGATTTCACCACCGACCTGCACTCCATGGGTCAGTGGATTCAGGACGGCGAGCGCAGCATCTTTGAGACGGTCCTATCTGTGGAGACTCCCAACGAGAAACTGCTCTTCCCCCACGACGACGAGAACCTCGATGGTCTGAACTTCCTTGAAGGGAAGCGTGTCGACGAGGTCAACAAGATGGCCGAACTCGGCACCCGTCTTGCCCATGTCGACGGAGGCGTGCCCAATATCCGCGTGAGCATCCCTGAACTCAATGAGTTCTACATTGGTGAGCTCATCTACTTCTTCGAAAAGGCCTGCGGCATCAGCGGTCTGCTGGAGGGGGTCAACCCATTCAACCAGCCCGGAGTGGAAGCTTACAAGAAGAATATGTTTGCCCTGCTCAACAAGCCCGGCTACGAGGCCGAGAGCAAGGCTATCCAGGAGCGTCTCGCCAAGGAGAAATAACATTCATCACCGATGAGCCGGAAGGAGAATGCCAACGGGGTTTCTTCCTTCCGGCCCTTTTTATTCTTATTCAAAGCCAATGGATTTCCAACAAGCCATCGACCGCTACAATGGACAACAGCCCGACGGGCACAGGCTTCAGCCTCAGACCGTGCTCTTCGACATGGACGGAGTGCTCTACGACTCCATGCCGCATCACGCCATTGCCTGGCAGAAGTCGATGGCACTATACGGCATTAAGATGACAGCCGATGACGCCTATGCCACCGAAGGCGCTCGCGGCATCGACACCATCAGATTCTTTGCCCGACAGCAGCTTGGCAAGCAGCTCAGCGAAGCCGAAGCTCAAAGCATCTACGACGAGAAGACCCGCATCTTCCACTCCATGGGCGAGGCTCCTATATTCGATGGAGTCACCGACCTCATGCACATCATCCGGCAGGCAGGAATGCGCATTGGCATCGTCACCGGCTCCGGTCAGCGTCCCCTCATCCAAAGGCTCATCCACGACTTCGGACAGTTCATCGACAAGGCCCACATCGTAACCGCCTACGACGTGAAGCGCGGAAAGCCCTATCCCGACCCCTATCTGAAAGGACTGGAACAAGCAGGCCACCTCAGTCCCTGGCAAGGTGTGGTCGTAGAGAATGCCCCCCTGGGAGTAAGGGCCGGAGTGGCAGCAGGATGCTTCACCGTGGCCGTCAACAGCGGGCCTCTGCCCGACTCTGCACTCCTCAACGAGGGCGCGCACATCCTTTTTCCCTCAATACGGGAGCTGTACCGTCATTTCCCCGATTTTCTCTCGGCCACAGGCTGCTCATGGCATGATAATTGCAGCCCGGCCTAAAAGACATTAAATACAGGAGCTCAAGATATGAAACGTTATCTCTTCCTCATTCTCGCCGTGGTCTCCTCGCTCACTCTGAGCGCGCAGCGCAGGGTCACAGTCTATAATCTTGACACCAACAAGCCCGAACGCAATGTATGGCTGTGGGCCGACACCCGGAAATGCGATTCCACCAACTATCGGGGACAGACCACTATTCCCGAACTGTTCGACACGCTGATAGTGAGCAAGCGTGGCTTCGTTGCCCTGAAGATTCCCTTCAAGATGGTCACTGACTCCATTCCCTTACTCCCCGATGCCTACAACATCGGCGAGGTGGTCATCTACGGTACCGACCGCACCAAGCGACTGCAAAAGAGGGTGGACGAATGGACCAAGGAGGAAAAGACCGAATATGCCCTCCAGCACCCCATAACAGGCATTAACTTCAACCTCGGCACCGTCTTCAACGCCAAGGCACGTCGACAAAAGAAGCAATTGAAGAAGCAGCGCGAGGTGTTCCGCCAGCTCGATGACATGGAGAACAATCCCTACATTCAAGTCTACCAGGAAGCCATACGGCGCAAACAGCAGCAATGAGCAGCAAGCAGGAACAGAACAAACGACTGGGCGTCGTCCTCGAAGGCGGAGCCCTGCGCGGACTCTTCTCGGCAGGAGTGATCGACGCACTCATGGAACTGGGCATCACGCCAGACGGCGTAGTGGGTGTCTCGGCCGGGGCTGCCTTCGGATGCAACTACAAGTCACAACAGCCGGGACGCGTCATCCGCTACAATAAGCGGCTGGCTCACGACTGGCGCTACTGCAGTCTGAGGTCCTGGCTCACTACGGGCGACCTCTTCGGCAGCGAGTTCTGCTACCATACCCTGCCCGACGAGCTCGACCTTTTCGACACTGCCACTTTCGACGCCAGTCCGATGGAATTCTATGCCGTCTGCACCGACGTGCTCACCGGGAGGCCCGTCTACAAGCTGCTCATGCACCACAGCCGCGAATGCTACGACTGGATACGGGCCTCGGCATCCATGCCCATAGCATCGAAGATAGTGGAAATCAACGGACAGAAACTGCTCGACGGCGGAGTGACCGATTCCATACCACTCAGCTTCTTCGAGCAACAAGGTTACAAGCGCAACATCGTGGTGCTCACCCAGCCGCGCGGCTACCGCAAGAAACCTAATCCTCTGCTGCCCCTGATAAGGATAAGCCTGCGGAAATACCCTGCTTTTGTGCAGGCTATGAACCGCAGGCATCTCATGTACAATCAGCAGTTAGACCATGTCTTTGCTGAAGAGAAAGCGGGCCATGCCTTTGTTATATTACCTGAAGACAACCTTGGAATCGGCCACACCTCGCATGACCCCGACGAGATGCAGCACACTTATGATTTGGGGCGAAAGGCGGTGGAGCAATGTCGCGGCGCCCTTGAAGCCTTCATCGCACGATAGGCTTGCGCTGCTGCTCCCACTCCAAAATTCCTCCTGAGAGATTCACCACTTTGTAACCGCTCTTCGACAGCTGTCGGGCCGCATCCATACTGCGCTTTCCGGAGCGGCAGTAGACATAGACCTTATTCTTACGGTCGAGGCGCGGCGAAGCCTTACTGATGAAGTCGGGCTCCTTCACGTCGATGTTCACTGCATTCGCCAGATGGCCCTCCGAGAATTCGGCAGGCGTACGCACGTCGACGAGTTGCACCTTATGACCGGTGATATCCTTCTCAAACTCATCAGCCTCCACTGTGGTCACGTCGCCCGTTCCGGCACATGCTCCCATGGCAGAAGCCAGCATTCCAAGCAATGCCACTTTAATCTTACGCTTCATACCTCATAATGTATCTCAAACGCAAATATAAGCATTAAGCAGGGAAAACTTTGTTCAAAAAGTGGAAAATCTTCCCACTTCCCTACATTTTTTCCGTTAATCCGACACTTCGTGCGTCTGTCTCTCCACCCCCTTTCTCCGCCCATCCTCAAAGCGGTCTCCCCAATGCGTCCTTTCTCTCACGCCCGTCCGAAGAAGGCCATACCCCGGCGAATGAGGAAAAGAAAAGCCCCCATTTCCTTTGTCATTCCCTCCGTTTGCACTACCTTTGCAAAGAGATGACGAATAAAACATTCAACAACATATTCAAGGTTGTATTGTCACTGCTCTTAGGCGGAGCCATACTCTACTGGATGTACCGGGGCTACGACTTCCGGCACACCGGACAGGTGTTGCTTCATGAGATGAAGTGGGGATGGATGCTCCTCTCCTTCCCCTTCGGCATATTGGCCCAGGCCTTCCGGGGATGGAGATGGAAGCAGACCCTGGAGCCAATCGGCGAGCACTCGCGGCCCTCGGTGCGGGTGAATTCCATCTTCCTCTCCTACGCGGTAAGCCTGCTCATTCCGCGCGTCGGCGAATTTGCCCGCTGTGGCGTGCTGAAGCGCTACGACGGCGTGTCGTTCTCCAAGGCTCTGGGCACAGTGGTCACCGAACGGGCCATCGACTCACTGCTCGTGATGCTCATCACAGCCGTCACCATCCTATCGCAGTTCCGCGTCTTCACCACCTTCTTCTCGCGTACCGGCACCACCCTGGACGGTTTTCTTTCTCACTTCTCGCTCACGGGCTGGATTGTCACCATCGTCTGCCTCTCAGCCATCGTTGTGCTGGTCATCGTGCTGCTGCGCAAGCTCTCCATCTACAACAAGGTGAAGTCCACCCTCACTGGACTATGGCAGGGCGTGCTCTCGGTGCGCGAGATCAACAGGCCGTGGCTCTTCATCTTCTTCACCCTGGCCATCTGGGGCAGCTACTTCCTGCATTATTACCTCACCTTCTTCTGTTTCGACGCCACATCCGGGCTCGGGCTCAACTGCGCCCTGGTAACCTTCATCGTGGGCAGCATCGCCGTCATCGTGCCCACCCCCAACGGAGCCGGTCCCTGGCATTTCGCCGTGAAGACCATGCTCATGCTCTACGGAGTAGCTGAGACCGACGCCCTCGTCTTCGTGCTCATCGTGCACGCCGTTCAGACGCTCTTAGTGATTCTCCTGGGCATCGGAGCCTGGATGGCGCTCAACTTCACCAGCCGGCGAATCAGTCCGAAACCGGCCACCCCGACAAATAACAACAGATGACATATTAACCCTAAAACTTAAGAATATGAGTGAAATCGCAAACCTCAAGCCAGCTGCTATCTGGCGCAACTTCGACGCACTGACACAGGTGCCGCGTCCCTCCGGACACGTAGAGAAAGTACAACAATTCCTGCTCGACTTCGCTGCCCGCGTGGGTGTCGAGGCCTTCAAGGATGCAGGTGGAAATATCGTGATGCGCAAACCGGCCACTCCGGGCATGGAAGGCCGCAAGACGGTGCTCCTGCAGGCACATATGGACATGGTACCGCAGAAGTCACCCGACAGCCCACACAACTTCGAGACCGACCCTATAGAGACCTACGTCAAGGACGGATGGGTGCACGCCAAGGGCACCACACTCGGCTCCGACGACGGCATCGGTGTGGCTGCCATCATGGGGCTCATGGAAGCCACTGATTTGAAGCACGGACCGCTGGAGGCGCTCATCACGCGCGATGAAGAGACGGGTATGTACGGTGCTAACGAACTGCCCGAAGGCGAACTCCACAGTGACATACTGCTCAACCTCGACTCTGAGCTCTGGGGAAAATTCGTCATCGGCTCGGCAGGCGGTGTCGACGTCACCTCAACACTCGAATACAAGGAGGTTGACAACACTGAGGAGACAGCTGTCAAGCTCACGCTCAAGGGATTGCGCGGCGGACACTCCGGACTGGAAATCAATGCCGGACGCGCCAACGCCAACAAAGAGATGGTGCGCCTGGTGCGCCGCGCCATTGCCGAGCTGGGCGCGCGCCTGGCCTGCTGGCAGGGCGGCAACATGCGCAACGCCATCCCCTTCAAGGCCGAGGTGGTGCTCGCTCTGCCCAAGGACAAGGTGGACGAGCTCAAGAAGATGACTGAGGAGCAGCGCCGGGCCATCGAGGATGAATTCAAGACCATTGAGCACGACGTGGTGTTCACGGCCGAGGAGACCGAGGTGCCGGCAACGCTCGTCCCCGTAGAGATTCAGGACAACCTCATCGACGCCATCTACGCCTGCCACAACGGTGTGGTGCGCATGATTCCTGTCTACCCTGACGTGGTGGAGACCTCATCGAATCTGGCCATCATCAACATTGGCGCAGGCAAGGCCGAGATAAAGATTCTGGCCCGCAGCTCACGCGAGGATATGAAGGAATACGTGGCTACCCAACTGGAGAGCTGCTTCAACATGGCAGGCATGAAAACCGTGCTCAGCGGAAGCTATGGCGGCTGGGATCCCAATCCCGACTCCGAGATTCTGCACCTGCTCGAGAAGATTTACAAGGAACAGAACGGCAAGGAGGCCACGGTGCAGGTGGACCATGCCGGACTGGAATGCTCGGTGATTCTCGGCAAATATCCTAACCTCGACGTAGTGAGCCTCGGCCCCACCCTGCTCTCGCCGCACACCACCAACGAGCGGTTCGAAATCAGCACGGCCGAACCGTTCTGGAACCTGCTCACGAAGGCGTTGGAAGAGATTCCTGAGCGCAAGTAAACCGCCCACGGCGCTGCCGTCACGCCCCTCTTAGGGCGCATTCCGGCAGCCCTCACTTCAACAAGGACTCAAAAGCCCCGTCACGACCCGACAGAAAGCTGTCGCTCGTGGCGGGGCATCTTGTTACACAGAAAGACCAGCTAAGCGACCTCCGAATGCTTGACTGCATAAATATAGCCCTAAACATCCCATTATTCACACCTACGGTCGGCAGCTCCAATCACCCAGGGGTCACCCCTTCCGGCACCCCTGGTCGATGGCCCCTCTCACCCCGGGGTGAGAGGCCTTATCGCCCAGGGGTGAGAGGGCCTCTGACCCCTGGGCGATTCAGACGTCATCTAACCTCTTGACATTCCATCGATTACAACTTGCGCATAGGGCCATAGAAAGCTTTCATCACCGATTTCCGTCGATTGAGAGCCTTACAGTCGGTTGAAAGTTTATTCATTATCCGCAACCTTACTACCACTTTCAAGCAGACTCTTCCCTACCCTGCTACGACCTCAGTGAACGGGCCAGCTGAGGTGGCGTGGCAACGAAAAGCCCCGGCCTGCATGTTGCTGCAAGTCGGGGCTTTTCTAAGTACTGACAGAGCTGTCGGGATGTCGGCCTATTCGGCCATCACCTTGAGCAGTGTTGCCGGAGCACCTTGGCGCATCACCTTGAGGAGGGCGAATCCGGGGTGCACGTCCACTGTGAGGCGGCTCACTCCACCAGCATTCATACGGTTGACGAGCATGCCATTAGCCGTGTAGACTTCCACACCGGTGATATCACTGCGACCGCTCACCACCGTAGCCTTGCCCGGAGCTGTGGTCACATAGACCTCCGGCTTGGTGCTGAGGTTGTTCACCGCAGTGGTAGCACCCACACGCGAGAGATAGAAGCGACCCACGCTGGAGCCTTCCATATAGATGACAGGCATCTCACCAGGAGCATAGCTGTTGCCCGTAAGGCGGTCGTAGAGCATCCAGCCGTTGGCATCGGCTGCACCTTCGGCCTGGAAACTCAGTTGCACGGAGTCGGCCTTGGCCAGACTGACGCCCAACTCTATCACATCAGCATTTATCGGACGGATGTCGTAAGCACGACCTCCGTCAAGGGTGAACACAGCCAGCGCAGGCTTATAGTCCTCATCCATGAGTGTGACGGCCTTGGCCTGACTGCCCTCAAGGAGCACAGCACCCGACGTGTGGGCACCATCGGCAGCAGTGACGCGCAGCAAGCCCAATTGGCGGACGGCGCCAAAGGCGGCCTTGGCTCCGTTAGTGGCCTCGGTCGTCACTCCGGGCTGGTCACCGAACATGGTGTCGTCGTAGGTGAGCTGAAGCTTGGTGCCGGTCTTGTCGGTCGAAGCTGTCTCCACGAAGAAGGCTGCTGCCGGTGCCACATACTTGTCGGCGTCAGAGAGCTTGGTGGAGCTCACCAGCTCGCCGTCGACCGAAATCACCGAGAAGGCCTCATTCTGTTTGTAGAGCTTAATGCCGCTGACGGCTTTCTGGTTCTTGGTCAGGAAGGTGGCCACATTGAGGTGGCTCATAGTAGGATTGCCCACGAGGAACACACCGTCGTTCTGCTGGCTGGTCGTGTAGTTGAGTGTGAGCTCCTTCGTGGCATCGGGCCAGTTGACTGAGCTCCACAGCAGCCCGTAGTTGGTGCCGTGATCCACCTCAACGGCATTCCCGTAGGCATTGCCCAGTGCGTCGTAATAGGAGTAGCTGCGCTTTCCGGCCTTGGGCAGATGAATGGTGTAGGCTGCATCACTGCCCAACTTGCTGTTGTCGACCATGAGCGAGAAGCAGAGCGGAGCCGTCTGACCGGAGCGCAGGGTTGCATAGTCCTGGCTGAGGCTGTTGAAGGCGTGGCTCCATGTGGCCTTCGAGATGAGGGTCACATCGCCAAGCGTTTTATCGCCCGTGAAGTTACCCTTCACACTCGACTTCCATATGCGCTGATAGACGGCAGGCTCAGTGCGCACTTTGAACGACGCAGGGTCCTTGCTGTCATCGAGGTCGGTAAAGTAGTCGTCAGCCTTCACAGTCGAGGCATAGAAGTCACCGCTGAAGACCTCGGCCAACGGCGCTGTCCAAACTGAGGTCACGCCATTGTTGAGTTCGAGGTCCACCCAAGCCTTGTTGTAGCTGAGACGGAACACATTCTCTACAGCAGCACCGGGTTCGAAGTGGATACCGTTGCAGGTGTTATCATACGTATCTTTGCTGTCAACGGTCTGAAGCACGGGGTAGACTCTGGCGTTGGTGGGAATCACCACGTCAGTGCAGTGGTAGGGCGAACCTTCTATCCAGTTGCTCCACGAGTTCCAGTCGGTATTCTTGGTGGCAGGATTCCAGTGAGTGAGCGTAGGATGCACCACATAGTCGATGGTGCCGTCCTGCTTATATTCTGCTCCGTCGGTAGTAGTACTTTCCTGCAACACACGTGCAGTAAACAAACCCGACTGTGTGGTCTTGTCCAATTTAATCTCGTAGGTAGAGGTACCGTCGTTGTTCTTGGTGGTAGTGGTGGGTGCAAGCTTGCCATCCTTCTGGTCGACAGCCTCCACATAGTAGTTCAGACCCGTCTTGCCCTTGAAGCTGAAGGTGATAGCATCGCCCAGACAGGCATGCGGGTTGTTGGGCTCGGTGATTTCGCCATTGCAGGAATCTTCGTCCTTGCAGTCGGGCACGCCGTCACCGTCGATGTCGCTCTGAAGCAGGATACCGTAAATCTTCTGCACGTCGGCAGCCTTGACTATGCCAGCAATGGTGATGACCACCTCGTCATACGGTTTTGTCGGATTCCACACATAGATGTTGTGGTTCTTGGTGGTGAGCACGTCGGCACCGATGACACTCCAGTCGGTTTTCACTTCGCCGGTAGCCTTGCCGTCAAGACAGGTCTCCACCTTCATCCATTTACCCACACCGATGCCGAGTGGGTTGAAGCCATTGCCGCCATCCTTACCTCCGAAGATGCTCTCGTAGTTGTTGTTGTCCATCACGATAGCCAACTGCTGGCGATAGTCGGCACGGCGACCAAGCTTCACGGCGATCTTGGTTCCGCCACCCACCTGTGCCACATTGCCGAGGGTGACGCCTGTGGAGAGGTCGCCGTCAATGAGATAAGACAGATTGCCAATGCCGCCAGCCACAGTTACCGTGCTGTAGTTGCTGGTGAGGTTGCCATCGATGCTGGCACCACTGGAGTGCGACTGGTCGGTAGGTGATGTCGGGATGGAAGCCGAGATGAGCGTCGGGTCGCAGCCGAGCGGGTCGTCACATTTCTCAATGTCGTCGCCGGCCACATAGAAGGGATAGTAGAAATCCTGCTCCGAGGCGTTCACTCCGAGCACTCCGTCATGGTAGAGGGCCATCTGGTCGAAGTCGATATTCTCGGGTACGATGGTGGCAAACTCCATCTTCTGCAGTTTGTCGGAACCTGCGACAGCGAGGTCGAGCACGTTAGCCTGTTTGAGAGCTGAGCTATACACCTTCTCTCCTGCTTTGTAGAACTCCATGCTGTAGCCATTGAGCAGGTTCACGTTGAGTCCGGTACCCTTAGACTGCACCACGAAGCCCACCTTGACTTTTTTGTTGGTATCGATATTGAATGTCTCCCGGAAGGTCTTGACCTTATCTTTCGTCTGGACGGCAACCACCCCGACATGACCGGCTACCTGCAATCCTGCGATGTACTTGGCATAAGTGTCTTTCTTTCCATCGAGCAAGTTGGCACCACCATCATCGAACTTCGATGCCGAGATGAGGGCAGCGGTAACGCCCGGCATGTCCTTCGACATCTCGAAGCCTGTGGCTGTGGATATCACGTTCTCGCACTGCACGGGGTTACTGCTCTGTCCCTGGTTCTTCACCACGGTAACATCATCGTAGCAGCCGTCGGCAGCCGTTGCACGGAAGACGTATTTCGTGCCGGCATTACCTGAGAGTCCGGTCACATGTCCGTCGTCGGTCACCGATGCACCACCCTCAATGCAGGTCCATGTCACGGGAATAGCGTTGTTGTGGACGAGCTGCAGCGATGTCTGGTCCTCGCAGATATTCATGTCGGGTGAAGGGTCGATGTCGCAGTGGTGCTCAATATCCGGAGCCGGGGCCACAAAGGCATAGTTCAGTACTGTACCGCCCAAATCGACCTTTAGACCTGTAAACTGAATAGCCACACTGGAGAAAGGCTTTGTAGTGATGAAGGCGAAGTTGACCGTGCCCCCTTTGATCAGATTCAACGACAGGATACTTTGGCTCATTTGATAGCTGTCCATCACAGTCCCCTCTTTGTCGTAGGTCTTAATGTAAATGCCTCCGCCAAGTAAGTTCAAGTTTAACACCGATCCGGCTATACCTTTGAAGCCCACGACAGTACCAGCCTTGAAGGATTCTCCCTCTTTCGTGAAGGTCTCTACCTTGCGTGGAATAGAGGTTCCCACTGTAAGGATAGCTTCAGCAAGCACCCGGTCGTTTGTATCGGCATTGACCAATTGAGTTGGACCAGCAACGTCCTTATCCTTCATCAAGCCATAGTCCGAGCAATAATCGTCGAAATCTTTCATGGTACTGGTCACAGTACCAGTCTTATCCTTGTTAGTTAACGTATAGTTCGTCATTTCCCCTACATAGGCATAGTGAACATCAATGGCGGCAATGAGGTTCACGGAAACACCTGCGTTGACGAGCCTTACCTCGTCGAACTCATCCGGAGCCACGGCTTGTATGTTGCAAGTTGCATTCTTGGAGCCGGGAAAGGATCCCACAGAAAGACTCAGCCCATTGAAGGAACTGCCAGAAGTGGCTATGGCAGAGCCCACTAAGGTGCCCTCGCAATAAAACTCTAAGGTGAATTTCTTGATTAGGTCAACGCTCAGGACACCTGTGCCTCCTTCCTGCGCGATACAGAATCCTGCCACCGTACCAGCGGCATAGTGATGGGTCATATCACGAACACTCGTGATGGGGCTATAAACCACGCCCGCACTCAGCACGTTCTGGAAACTGGTGTAGTCGGAGAGGTCGTTATTGGTCATGTTGCCTAAGTCCTTTGGCCATGAGGCCACGCCGACGGTATTAAAAATATCATTGGCCACGCAGTTGCGTCCGACAAGCGCACGGCAATGTGGGAAGGCATACACCAGGTCCTTATGCTGGCTGATCTCACTTTGGACACCAGCCTCACTCGCCTTGCTCTTTTCGTAAAGCAGCGTCTTATGGACGTCATAGTAATGCTTGCCCGATAAATCTGCCTTGTCGGCCCAGGCTTGCATAGTACAGAACACTACAAGCAGCAGGGACATAGTTATGATTCGCTTCATTTGTTTCTCCTTTCTTGATTAGTCGTCAAAGAGACCACCCTCATTGACAGGGTTCTCGTCGTTCTCACCGCCCACATACTCAGATGCGGGGCCAGAGATTTGACCGTCGTGCTTGTTCATGTCGTCGTGCAGCTGATCGCCGTCGTACTGCCAGACGTAGTCATGCGTCACTCTTATCCTTCCAGGACTTGTGGCCATGATGCCCGCCATTTCCACTTCTATGGATTTTGACTTTGGGGTTATATAGTTCTTTTTCATTTGATGATGATTTTCTTACCGTTAGTGATATAGATGCCATGCTGAGGATGATTCACGAGCCGGCCTTGCAGGTCGTAGTAGCGAGAGTCGGCTGAAGCCGGAGTTTCTCGGATGCCGTCGATGCCGGTGGCTGCATTGTCATCGAAGCTGAAGGTGAAGGCCTTGCCTTGGGCGACTTGCTTCTCCGATTGCTCTGTGGCTTTCACATAGCAACGGTTGGCCATGAGGAAGTCGTCGCAGGGATGGCCCAGGGTGAGTTCGATGTCTGTAAAGTCTTTCTTGGTCTCCGAGAAAACATAGATGCCTTTGCGGTAGTAAGGTGAGGAAGGATCGTCACTGAGCACGAAGTCCTCGCCCTCGGCCACTCCCTTGAGGATGTCCTCGTCAATGTTGGAGGCGTAGTCGGTGGCTGGATTAATGGCAAACTCTATCTCTTTGTGGGCATCGTCATTGGGTGCCACGACCATGGCACCGTGATTGGCAGGCAGCGAATTGGTGGAGATGAAACGTATACCACTGTAATCGTCTGTCCATTTGGCCATATACAGCGTCACGTCAGAAGTGGTGAGCGTGACATCAAAGGGGAACCAGACTGTCACGTAGCGGTGATCTTTAAAGTAACCAGTGGCTTTCTGGCTGTTCACGGCACGGGTCAGGATGAAGCGGGCGCGATGGAAGCTCCAGTTGTAGGCATCAGCGGGCATGCCTGTGCCATTGCTGGTCTGATAGACGAGAGCTGCCTGATTGAGATTGGAAACGGTTGTCGTGGTGGAGGGCTCACCGTTGTCGTCGGTGTCGGCAATGTCAAGATAGCCTAAAGGCACCTCTGTGGCCGACGACTTGCTACGGTCAAGGAGCATCATGGCATAGACGCCGTTGTCATTGTTCTCATCCTTGGGGACAAGGTAGAAGAGAGCCCGTTCCGAGGCTGTGGCTGTCTTGTCAAGGAGCGGCATAATGTGGGATGTGCCTGTGGGGTTGCCGATATACTTGCCGCTATTAACGTTCTGAATATAGTAAAGACTGTGACTAAAGGTGCTCACAATACCAATAGGCTGGTTGTTGCCCTCTTCCTTTCCGGGGAAGGCAAGGGTGACATGCCAGATGTTGGCAGCGTCCTCACGGTTGACGGAGTTGGCAAAGATGTGGGCCTTGGAGATGGCCGTGCCCTTCACCTTGTCGAAAGCACCCAAGGCGGCCTTGTCGACATCGGTGAGGTAGCCACCAACGTTATTCTCGGCCTTGGCATCGCCAGCGTCGATGAGTTTGATGCGCTTGCCATTGTTCTCAATACGGAAGTACCAGTTCTCCACATCGCGTATGTCGGTTTTGCTCACATTGATATACTGCAGCTTGTCATCGTAAGGATTCTCCACGACGAGCCATTCGTTGTCGAGCGTGGCAAGGTCTTGGTTCGAGGTGTGGTCGCTGAAGCTCACTGTGCCATCCTGGCTGACACAGAGATATTTGCCTTCAGTATTCTTCAGCAGATAGTCTTTCTTATGTCCATTGTTGGCATGCTGAAGGTCGAAGGTGATACCGTCACCATGATAGACGCAAGTGAGATTACGCTGGCTTGCCGTGAGGGCCTCGGCTGCCAACATCGAACTGGTGGTTATCTTGTCGGCAGAGTGCAGTCCTCCTCTGTTGTCAATCCATAGGAAACGATGGAAGCGGCGCGATGCAAGCACAAAGTTATGATAGATTCCACTCGTGGTATTGACCTCGTTAGCGTCGCTCACGCTTTGCTTGTCGTTAATACATTTGATGAGATTCTGCCAGTCGCTCTGAGTCGGTGTGTCGGTAGCAATATTATCTGTATAGCCGCAAGTCTTGGCCAACTGCAGCAACTGTTCGTAAGTGTAGAACTGGAAGGTGGGGAGCTGGTAATAGTTAGTAGCCCCATGGGTCCCTAAGTCAACCTTTTCTTTTTCTGTGGAGCAGAGATAATAACTTCCATCTATATATTTATAAGCATAAAGACAGTTCGTCGGGTTATTGGACACCTGAGAATTGGAGCTGATGAGGTAGCCATTCCTATTGTTAGGGTTTAGGGTGACATACCATGCAACGCCATTGTCATCTGTCTTGCCGCGATAAGTGCTTGTGGTGGCATTATCATTGAGGTAAGCCCCTCTGCCCTCATTGTAGAGAGTATATCCTACCCCCCCGCCGATGACTTGAACTGCCAGAGATAACACGTAAAGTCCGATTCGCTCATGCTTCCAAAATAGGCGGCATTCTGTTCTTTACTACTACATCGCAGGAAGAGACCGGTCTCCACATTGCGAACCACATAGTCGGTGCCAGTCTTTGGCTGGAAGTCTGTTGTTGCCGCAAAGCTCCTTGCATACGGCAACATCGCCCACAGCACCAGCATGGCGCTAAAGGCAATCCATTTTGCTTGCTTCATATCAAATTGTAACTTGTTCTCTATGCCTCTACCATGGCGGCTGTCAGGCTTCATCGAATAGACTGTCAAAAGTAGGCTGTCAATGGGGGCAATCTATAATCATCAATCGTTGTAAACTCTTTTCCTCTTAATTTTCAAAGCTCTGAGACTTCTATGCTCATCCTGTCAGGTTGCATCATCAAGGCGGGCACATTCGTTTTTAGCGGGCGCAAAGATAACTCTTTCATGGGACGTAGGAGTGTACAGACGGAATGTTTTACGATTACTTAACAGTTATTCTGTTATATTGGCTACAGATTGTAAGTATTTAAGAGCAAGCAGACAAAAGCTTAGGAAAAGACGTTAGAAAATAACATACAAAAGCACCCGGAGCAGGGGGCATAAGTGTCAGAATAATTCCAATTGGCAACTTACACCCCAGATTCGGGCGCTTTATGTGACAAAGTGTCAAATGTTTTAATTTTCCACTATCTTACCGTCGAAGAGGTGGATGATGCGCTGCACTTGTTTTGCATCATGCTCGTTGTGAGTGACCATCACAATAGTTGTGCCATCGGCATTAAGCTCCTTGAGCAGGCGCATCACCTCGGCACCGTTCTTCGAGTCGAGGTTACCGGTAGGCTCATCGGCGAGGATGAGCTTAGGTCCGAAGACCACAGCCCGTGCTATGGCTACACGCTGCTGCTGTCCGCCAGAGAGCTGGTGGGGGAAGTGCTTGGCCCGGTGACCAATGCTCATGCGCTTCATCACCTCCTGCACCTTTTGCCGGCGCTCGGCCTTGGGCACATTGAGGTAAGTGAGGGGAAGCTCGATGTTCTCTTCCACCGTAAGTTCGTCGATGAGGTTGAAACTCTGGAAGACAAAGCCTATCTGTCCTTTACGGAGGGCCGTGCGCTCGCTCTCGTGCAGCATTGACACCTCCTTGTCGCCGAGCCAGTACTGTCCCGACGTGGGGTTATCGAGGAGACCGAGAATGTTGAGCAGTGTGGATTTGCCACAGCCTGAAGGACCCATAATGGCGACGAACTCGCCGTCCTTGACTTCAAACGAAACCTTGTCGAGAGCGATGGTCTCAACTTCTTCCGTGCGGAAGGTCTTGCTTAAATCTTGTACCTTAATCATATCTTTGTTGTTCTATTGTTGTTATTGATGAGTGGGGGTATATGCAGAAAGACTATTCGTCCTTGAGATAGAGCACTGGATTGCTGTTGACCACCTTGCGGGCAGCGAGCAGAAGGATGGCTACCACGATGGCGAGTACCACTAAGCCGACAGCTAAGAAGAGCAGGGGCGAG
>ONMG01000244.1 GCA_900318855.1 uncultured Prevotella sp. | reverse complement strand
TTCTCCATCTGGCACCACGATGCCGACCTGTGGACGCTCGACCTACACACAGGAAAGACCTTTCCACTCAAAGCTGCTAACAGCAATGACACCGAGAGCTACCACTCCTGGAGTCGCAACAGTCGCTGGTTGGCATTCAGCAGCCGAAGGGGTAATGGCCTCTACACCCGTCCTTACTTTACCTACATCGACCGTAATGGTCACGCCCACAAGCCCTTCTTGCTGCCTCAGCGCCATCCCGCAGAATACTACCGCAATCTGTTGTATTCCTACAACATCCCCGAGCTGAAGCGCGGTAAGACTCCACGTGTGAGGTTCTGAGCAATATCCGTCATAGCATGCACCCCGACCGAAGAGTGCCCATACAGCAGAGTGGTCACCTCCTCAAAGATAAAGAGATGACCACTCTGACCATATTTGGAATGACCTGGATAGGCTTAGCGCAAATCGCGCATCCTCACTTCGATGCCGAGTCCACGGAGTGCCTTCTCCACTTCAGCAGGCGGCGTGAAAAACAAATGATAAGGATAAAGCACCTTGGGACGTATCACCTTAGCCGCCTGACACAGTTCCTTGATACTCATTGTATTGGCACTGTCACAGGGTAGAAAGGCCACATCAACACGGCCAAGGTACCGCATCTCGGGCACCAGCTCGGTATCACCCGCAATATAGATGCGAAAACCGCCCAACTCGAGCAGATAGCCATTACCCACACCCCTAGGGTGACGGGAGCGATGATCGGGCCGGAGGTTATAAGCCGGCACGGCGCGTAGCGTCATGTCGGTATCCAGACGATAGGTCTCGCCGTTACGAATCACTGTGCCCCGCTGATATCGGTTGAAGCAGCGCTGCGTGAGAAACACCTGCGTGTTGTTCTTCGTGAGCAGGAATACGGCATTCATGTCGAAATGATCGTAATGGTCATGAGTCACAAGTACATAGTCGGCCTGTGGCTTGTCCGTGTAGTCGACAATAGGGCGCACGGCACTGAACACAGGGTCGATTTCGAACTCCTTGCCCCGATAGTTAATCTCCAGACTGGCATGCTTGATGCAGGTAATGACAATCCTGCGGCCATTGGGTGCCACAAAGGTATCGACTCCTCCCTTCTGCGGATTCTTCGCGCACGAAGAGAGGAGCTGTAAAGCCAATAGAAAGGACATTACGAGCAACACCCCGGCAGGGCGGCAGCTGCCGTCAGTGCTTCTTCTCCGGCGCTGCATCATCAGGCTCTATGGTGAAATCGAGTTGCTTCTTCTCCAGGTTGGCCTTGGCCACACGGATGCGGATAGGGTCACCCAACTGATACTTGTGGTGATGCCGACGGCCACGCAGACAGTAGTTGCGCTCATCGAAGTCGTAATAGTCATCATCGAGGTCGCGCATGGGTATCATGCCCTCGCAGTGGTTCTCATCAATTTCGGCATAAATACCATAGCTCGTTATACCACTGATATGGGCATCGTAGACGCAGCCCAACTTGTCGCCCATAAACTCCACCATCTTATACTTGATACTGTCACGCTCAGCGTTCTGTGCTATCTGTTCCATGTCGGAACAGTGTTCGCAAAGTTCTTCATAATGCTTGGCATTGGCCGAGCGTCCACCCTGCTGATAGCGAGTGAGCAGACGGTGCACCATGGTGTCGGGATAGCGGCGAATAGGACTCGTGAAGTGCGTGTAATAATCAAATGCGAGCCCGAAGTGACCGATATTATGCACCGAGTAGCGGGCCTTCATCATGGCGCGCAGAGCCACTGTCTGGATGAGCTTCTGCTCGCGTTTGCCCTCGCAGTCATCCATCAGCTTATTGAGCGAGCGGGCCTCCTCACCACGGGTACCGGCCGTCTTCAGCTTGTAGCCGAACTTCACGATGAACTCGCGCAGCGTCTCCAACTTCTGCGGGTCGGGATTGTCGTGTATACGGTAAGGCAGTGTCTTGGCCTTCTTTCCGCGGCCCACCTTACCCACGCTCTCGGCCACCGTCTTATTGGCCAGCAGCATGAATTCCTCCACCAGTTTGTTGGCGTCCTTAGAGCGTTTGAAGTAGCAGCGTATAGGCTTGCCCTTGTCATCAATGTCGAAATGCAACTCCTCGGTGTCGAATTTCACGGCTCCACCCTTGAAGCGCTTCACGCGCAGCTTCTTGGCCAAAGCATCGAGCATGATGAGCTGGTCGGCATATTCACCTTTGTATCCACCCTCGGGAGCCGGTGGTGCGGGTTGACCTTTGCCGTCGACAACGCCATTGGCCTCCAGCAGCTTCTGCACCTCCTCGTAGGCGTAGCGGCGATTGGAGCGGATAATGGTATGCACGATGCGGTATTTCTTCACGTTGGCATCCTCATCGAGGTCGAAGATGACACTGTAACAGAGTTTGTCCTCATTGGGGCGCAGTGAGCAGACGAAGTTACAGAGCCGTTCAGGCAGCATGGGGATGGTGCGGTCGACGAGATAGACCGAAGTAGCCCGCTTCTCGGCCTCCTTATCGATGACAGAACCTTCGGTGACATAGTGCGACACATCGGCGATGTGGACGCCCACCTGCCAAAGGCCCTTGTCGAGCTTCTGGATAGAGAGCGCATCGTCGAAGTCCTTGGCATCCTTAGGATCGATGGTGCAGGTCCACACCGGTCGGAAGTCCTCTCGCTCGGCCTCATCCTGCTTGGTTATCTCACCCGTGATAGCATCGGCAGCCTTCTCCACGCGGACAGGGTATTTGTAGGGCAGACCATACTGTGCGAGGATGGTATTCATCTCTACATCGTTGTCGCCCGACTTACCCAACACATCGACCACTTCACCAATGATGTTCTTGTGCTCGGCATCGGGCCAATGAACGACCTTCACCACAGCCTTGTCATCGGTCTTGCCTCCCTTGAGCTTGCTCTTCGGTATTAGGATGTCGCTCACGTAGAGGTTGTCCTGCGTCACGAGGAAGGCTATGTCGCGATCCACGCGCAGGCGTCCCACAAAGGTATCCTTAGCGCGCTTCAGTATTTCTATGACCTGTGCCTCCTTGATATGCTTCTTCCGACGAGCCATGAAGGATACGCGCACGCGGTCGCCCGAGAGCGCCGACATGGAATTGCGCTCGCTCACGAAGATGGGTGTGCCACCGCCATCGGGGAGGAAGGAGTTCTTGCCATTTGACTTGCGGACAAAGGTGCCGTCCTGCACCTGCCCTTTATCATTGAGTTTATAACTGGTGTCGCTAACCTTCATCAGGAAATCGTCCCAAGCCATCTCCTCCATGGTATCGATGGCCAGCATCTTCAGTGGGTGGGTGTCAAGATGGAGTGTGCGGAATATCTCCTTGAAACTGAATGTGTGTCCTGGCTGTTTGGAGAACAGCTCCTCAAGTTTTGCCGCAAGCTGCTTCTTGCTCATGCGCTTGCCGCCTTTCTTTCCCTTTCCCATAGTCTATGTGTATTTGAGGTTTATTGTTGCGAAGTTACGAAAATAATCTGAAAACCTACAGCTGTTGACGCAATAAATTTATGCCGCTTGCAGCACCGTGAAGTCTACTTCAAATACCACCCTGCTCACACCACTTCCTTAGCCCTCCAGCGTCACTTCATCCGCACACCAAACAGATACCCGTGCTGCTCCGGCTATGCCGTTTCCACTACCAGGTCCATTTGGAACTTTCACCTATTAGCTGACTTACAGGCCTTTCTGTCAAGAGAAAGAGCCGGCCAGGTTTGGCCGACTCTTATGCTTGCTTTCAGCATTTGC
>ONMG01000117.1 GCA_900318855.1 uncultured Prevotella sp. | reverse complement strand
GGATAGAGAGTGGCGAGTTCGAGCAGGTCATAGCACCAGCATCGAAATTCTTTTATCGTCTCTACACTTATGCCGACATCCGCTCCATGCTTATCGCTCTGCAGGAACTGTTTCATCAGTATGGCTCGCTCGGTGGTTTTGCCCGAACAATAGTCAGTCTTAATATCGAAGGAAAGACGGATGTGGAAGCGGTGCTTGAAGCTTTCTCATCCTTCTTTCGGGAACGGGGCATCAAGGGTATGGTGCCTTCTCCTTATACCTCAGCTTGCAAGCGCCCTTGCATGTTCCTTCGCTGGATGGTGCGCGACAGCTCACCGGTGGACTTGGGATTGTGGAGCAGCTTTATGGACCAATCACATCTGTTCATTCCACTCGATACCCACGTCATGCAGACTGCTACTCGACTGCATATCAACATCGGCAAGTCGGCCGGTTGGAAGGCTGTCGTCAAGCTCACCAGTAAGATGCGTGAGGTCTTTCCTAACGATCCGGCCAGAGCCGATTATGCCCTCTATGGATATGATATTGATTCGGAGGAAGACAAGGGAGAGTGGGTCAGTGGTGGCAGACCTTGTCGAGGTTGACCGTGAAGCTGCGATTGCCTGCAGGCATGAATTTTCCATGCGCTTCGAAAAAGTCAACTAATTCCCCGGCCGTGAGCCCTTCGGCGTGGCAGGTGCGGAATAATGTGTCGGTGCCGAATTGTTTGTTTATCTCTTTGAGGAGTTCCTCCTTGGTTGCATATTGTTTGCCCTGCATCATCTGGAGCACTTCATGTCCATGTACCATAGTTTTCTTTTTTCATGCAAAGGTAGTGAACTTTTGGCATATTGTCGCTGGAACTCCGGGGTGGTTCTTGCGTTTTATGTTTTTTTTTATGGGACCGTTTCCATTCATGGTGGAACAGACATAGAAGCCGGAAAGGGAACTGATGCTGTCAGCCTTCACCACTCCTTTGAACGCAATGCTTAACACTAATATGCTTGAATATTTTTCCATCTTATGATCCGCTAATGGTAAGATTATTAGACTCCCGTCGACATGATTTACGACCTTGAGGGCACCGTTTTAATCGCCCAGGGGTGAGAGGGGGTGGAGACCAGGGGTGAGAGGGGGTGGAGACCAGGGGTGAGAGGCGGTGAAGCCCAGGGGTGAGAGAATGTGTCACCCCTGGGCGATTAAACGGGTGCTGTAAGTGCTTGACTGCTTGATGCTTAGGAATTTGGCTTGCGAGGTGAAATCTGTCGGAATGTCCGACTCGGTATGCTTTTTGGTGCTGATAAAGGGATTTAAAGGCATCTGTAAGAATATACTGGATTCTGCTCTGGACTGCGCGATACGTCTTGGTCGCTTTGATGATGACAGCCGACTGCCACCTCATTAATATAAACAGGTGTAACTCAGTAAGAGTTGTTAGTGTCGCTGACTGAAAACAGCTTTAGTGGTATTGGCCTAAATCCAATAGCGATTCAGACAGAACGGTTGGCAGGTTGGAAGCCATGGAAGACGGGGCTGCGAGTGGAAGAGTGGCGGGGGCGAGGCGAAAGCCGTAGCGCGGTGCATGGCAGACAAGGAGAGGAGGGTGATGCGGGCGCGGGATAAGGCTATGCCGGTGGACTTGAAGCTGAGCGTCACTTTGTGGGCGGTGGTGCCGGTGGTAGTGGCGGTGCCTCGTGGGGCTGAGCCTCGGGTTGGGGGAGGGCAGGCTGAGGAGTCGCTGACGGGCGCTGGCCGAGCTTCTCTTTGCAGCCCGCTATCATGTGCTTTATCTGTGCCATGCGCTGACTGCTCTCGGGCAGCTGGAAGCGCTCGTAGTAGTTGAGTGCCGACTCCAGGCAGGACAGCGCGGAGGTATAGTCGCGGAGAAAGGTGTGGCATAGGCCCAGTCGGTAGTAGTTGGCTGCCTTCTCGTTTTCAAAGCACACGGTGAGCATCTGTTCGTAATAGGGGATGGCCTGGGCATACTGTCCCTGCTGAAAATGGCTCTCGGCATTGGCATAATAGTATACGGCACGCTCATGGGGCGCGTAGGCCGAGAGTTGCGGTATCACCGAGTCGAGCAGGGCGCAGCATTTGTCGTATTGCCACTCGTAATAGTAGCACACGCCCAAGTAAGCACGGTATCGGGGAGTGAGGCTGTATTTCTTGTCGAGAACCGACAGCAGGAGCATGGCCTCATGGTACTTGCCCGACTGGAAGTAGTCGATGGCGCGGCCGATCTGCTGACTGTCAGAGTGTTGTGCCCGTAGCGGCGCAGGTCGTGTGAGGAGCGCCAATGCCATCAGGAGGCTTACCGATGCGATGAACGCCCTGCTCATGATTATCGCGTATAGAAGTCGATGACCCGGGTGATGGCTCTCTGACAGATGGGGCAGAACTCCGGGGTGCTATTGGTGCGCATCCGGCAGTCGGGATATCCCCGATAGACGTCCTTGAGATTGTAGCCCGCGCCCTGATAGACACCAATCTTCGGGTGCTTGTAGTCGGGCTTCGTGGGTATGGGTGTAGAAGGCTGCATCAAGTCCTTCCATTTCGACTTAAAGTCCACCAGTGTCGTGAGGTTAGGCTCCCAGGGTTCCACGTCCTTCGGATACATGGGAATTTGTTCCTGCTCGTAGGCATATTCGTCGCCGAGTCCGGCAAAGCTGTGACCAAATTCATGGACCACCACCGGCTTGAAGTCCTTGTGGTGGGTCATTGAGAGATTATAGGAGTTGAGGATGCCTCCACCGCCGTACTCCGCTGTGTTGACAAGCACGATGATATGCTCGTAGGGAGTGCCCGCCAGGAGATTGTGCAAGTCGAAGAGGTTGAGCGTCGTGAGATAGCGGTTGCTGTAGAAGGTGTCGAAATGCGAGTGGAGTGCCGTGTTCTTCCAGATGCCTTTGGAAGGTTCGCTCGTGCCGCTGTCGTGCGAGGGTGCCTCTACGGCCACCACGTTGAAGCACTGTCGCCGGCTCTTGAAAGGCTCGTGGGCAAACAGGGCCTCCATGGCTGTGCGCGCGTCGTTTAGGAAGGCGCCCATCTCCTCCTGGCGGTAGCCTTCGGCGAGATAAGCGATATGGATGCAGTGCGAGGTGTCGGCAGCTTGCTGAAGGGTGACGTAGGGAGTCACATCGCTAAAGCCGACGTGGCGAATGAGGATGTCGGTCGGTGCCAGAGTGAAGGTGAACGTGGAGGTCACGGTGCGTCGGTTGTCGAACAGCTCCACCCGGATGTCGACGGTGTCCTTGGGGAAAGGCACGAGGAAGGAATTCTCGAACGAGCGGCGTGTGCTCTTGGCCTCGTCGTAGGTCTGCCATTCCTGGAAGAGGGTGGAGAAGGAGTTACGGTAGAGGGGGCGTCCCGTGCGGTGGTCGCTGACGCTAATCTGTCCGTTGCCCTCCATGGGCACCTCGGTGAGGCGCTGTCGCTTGCCCCACCAACGCGGAATGAGGTTGGTCTGACTGAGCGATATCTCCTGCGTGGTGGCGTTGCCCGCAAAGATGTAGTCCACCCGCAGCGTACTGTCGCGGAAAAAGGTGCTGAATGGCTGTGCCTGGGTGGATGCCGCATGAAAGAGCAGCAAGAGGACTGTCAACTTGAGTATTCGGTTCATTGCTATAGATGCGTTTGATGTGAGTGGGGGGGGATTACGGCCACCCCCGTTGCCGGGATGAATCAATGAGCAGTAGGCCTCGGCCTATTTGGGAAGCAGGCGCAATAGATTCTTGATGTAGGCATGCTCCCAGTCGGCCTCATGGCATTTGATGTCGTCATAGAGCAGCACATCAATGTCGATGTGAACGTGGTTGATAGTGCGCTCGGCCCGCTTGTCGCCACATTCACGCTCCACGTATTTCAGCGCCCGGCAGAAGGTGGGCAGCGTGTGCTTCGTGTAGCCCACAACGAGACAGTTGAGGTACTGTGGCCCGTATCCTTCTGTCGGATCCGACCATAGCGCGCTGGTTGTGAATTCCATATCCATCACTTTTTCCAGCGCCCGTCTTGCTGTCATGAGGTTCCTTTTAGGGTCATAGTTCGACCCTAAGACCAAGATAGTCCTATGTTTTGCCATTGCAGTGCAAATGTACTAATTAATATTAAAGGTTGTGGAATCCTTTTGTTATTTTTTGTTATTTCCGTAAATTTGCAAGATGATAATGAAAGAACTCAGATATAGCTTCCTCCTGGTTGCCTTTCTTTTGGCCATTGCCGCTTCTGCCCAGATGAGGTGGAACTCGGCCTACCAGACCTATATAAACCAATACAAGGACCTGGCCATCGAGGAAATGCTGCGCTATAACATCCCGGCCAGTATCACCCTAGCTCAGGGACTCTACGAAAGCCGGGCCGGGCAGAGCCGGCTGGCCCAGGTGGGCAACAATCATTTCGGTATCAAGTGCCATGGTTGGATCGGTCGTTCTATTACTGCCGACGACGATGCTCCCGGCGAGTGCTTCCGTGCTTACGACAATGCCTTTCAGAGCTATGAAGACCACAGCCGCTTCCTGCGCACCAACACGCGCTACAACAGTCTGTTCAGCCTTTCGCGCACCGACTACCGCGGCTGGGCCTACGGTCTGAAGGCGTGTGGCTATGCCACCAACCCCGCTTACGCTTCGAAGCTCATCGAGATAATAGAGCTCTACCGGCTCTACGAGTACGACCGTGCGCGTGGTTACGATAAGTTCATGGCGCAGCGCTCCGGCAACGACCAGCCGGCGCGCCAGGGCATGACGCTCCACCCGATACACATCTACAACGACAATTACTATCTGAAAGCCCGTAGGGGCGACACCTTCAAGAGCATTGGCAAGGAGGTGGAGATTTCCTGGCGCAAGCTGGCCAAATACAATGAGCGCGACAAGAACGATGTGCTGCAGGAGGGCGACATCATCTATCTGAAGAAGAAGCGCAAGAAGGCCGACAAAGCCTTCAAGCACCGCCCGCATGTGGTGAGGCCCGGCGAGAGCATGTACTCTATAGCCCAGATGTACGGTATCCGCCTGAAGAGTCTTTACAAGAAGAATGGACTCAGCCCCGACTACCAGATTCGTGTGGGCGACCAGCTCAAGGTGTATTGATTGCTGCTGAAATAATTAATGACTGCTTTATGGCTATATTCGGACTATTCAACAAGAAAAAGAAGGAGACGCTCGACCACGGTCTGGAAAAGACCAAACAGAGTGTTTTCGGTAAGCTGGCAAGAGCTGTGGCCGGCAAGTCGAAGGTCGATGACGATGTGCTCGACAACCTGGAAGAGGTGCTCATAACCAGCGATGTAGGTGTCGACACCACACTGAAAATCATCCAACGCATCGAGGAACGTGTGGCGCGTGATAAGTATGTCTCCACATCGGAGCTCAATGCTATTCTGCGCGATGAGATAGCCTCACTGCTTGAGGAGAACAACTCGCAGGACGCTTCGTCGTGGGATTTGCCGTCGGACCACCGTCCCTATGTCATCCTTGTCGTGGGAGTCAATGGCGTCGGCAAGACTACCACCATCGGTAAGCTGGCCTGGCAGTTCAAGAATGCGGGGAAGAAGGTGATGCTCGGTGCTGCCGATACCTTCAGGGCTGCCGCAGTGGAGCAGATTCAGATTTGGGCCGACCGTGTGGGCGTGCCCTTGGTGAAGCAGCAGATGGGCTCCGATCCTGCCAGTGTGGCCTTCGACACACTGCAGAGTGCTGTGGCCAACAAGGCCGACGTGGTGCTTATTGACACAGCAGGACGCCTTCATAATAAAGTGGGACTGATGAATGAGCTCAAGAAGATAAAAGATGTGATGAAGAAGGTGGTGCCCACGGCACCCGACGAGATTCTCCTGGTGCTCGACGGTTCCACCGGGCAGAACGCCTTCGAGCAGGCCAAGCAGTTCTCATCGGTCACGCCCATCACCTCATTGGCCGTGACCAAACTCGATGGTACGGCCAAGGGAGGCGTTGTCATCGGTATCTCCGATCAGTTGAAAGTGCCCGTGAAATACATCGGCCTGGGAGAGAAGATGGAAGACCTGCAGCTCTTCAACCGCCGTGAGTTTGTGGATTCACTCTTTACCGGTCAGAAATGAAGAAGAATCAGGTAGACATCATCACGATGGGATGCTCAAAGAATCTCGTCGACTCGGAGCTACTCATGAAGCAGTTCGAGGCCAATGGCTATAACTGCGTGCACGACAGTGCCAAGCCGCAGGGCGAGATAGCTGTGGTGAATACGTGTGGCTTTATTGAGAGCGCCAAGGAGGAAAGCATCAACATGATTCTGGAGCTGGCCGCGCGCAAATCGAAGGGACAGCTGAGCAAGCTCTTTGTCATGGGCTGTCTCTCCCAGCGTTATAAGGATGAACTCGAGAAGGCTATCCCTGAGGTGGACAAGTTCTACGGCAAGTTCAACTACAAGCAGCTCCTCACTGATTTAGGCAAGGCCGACGTGCCGACCTGCGATGGGCGCCGTCATCTCACCACGCCTCACCATTATGCCTACATCAAGATAGCCGAGGGCTGCGACCGTCATTGCGCCTACTGTGCCATCCCGCTCATCACGGGGGCTCACCACTCGCGCCCCAAGGAGGAGATTCTCAACGAGGTGAGGGAGCTGGTCGGTCAGGGTGTTAAGGAGTTTCAGGTGATAGAGCAGGAGCTCACCTACTATGGAGTGGACATCGACGGCAAGCGCCATATCGCCGACCTTATCAGCGATATGGCCGACATCAAAGGCGTGAAATGGATACGTCTGCATTACGCCTACCCTAATCAGTTCCCGTTGGAACTGCTCGACGTCATCCGGGAAAAACCCAACGTGTGCCGCTATCTTGACATTGCGCTTCAACACATCTCCGATGCTGTGCTCGAGCGCATGCACCGTCATGTGACGAAGGCCGACACACTGGAGCTCCTTCGCACCATCCGTGAGCGTGTGCCCGGCATCTTTATTCGCACAACACTCATGGTAGGCTTTCCCGGTGAGACCGATGCCGACTTCCAGGAACTTCTCGACTTTGTGCGCCAGGCACGCTTTGAGCGCATGGGTGCTTTTGCCTATTCCGAAGAGGAGGGCACCTACAGTGCGCAGCATTACAGCGACGACGTGCCCGAAGAGGTAAAGCAGCGACGGCTCGACCAGCTCATGGCCCTGCAGCAGCGCATCAGCGAGGAACATGCTGAGTCGATGGTGGGGCAGGTGCTGCCCGTCATCATCGACCGCAAGGAAGGTAGCTATTACATCGGACGCACGGAATATAGTTCTCCGGAAGTCGACCCCGAGGTGCTCATCCCCGCTGTCGACAAGCTCCGGGTGGGCAACTTCTATCAGGTGAGAATAACAGGCAACGAGGAGTTTGACCTTTATGGCGAAAGAGTATGAACAATAAGGAATTCATTACTGAGCTGGCGCAGCGTTCTGGCTATTCGCAGGACAATGTGCAGCATTATGTGCGCTCTTTGGTGGATGCCATGGCTGACTGCTTTGACCGAGGTGAGAACGTGCTGCTACCCGGTTTCGGTACTTTTGAAGTGAGAAAGCGGATGGAGCGCATCGTGGTCAATCCTACTTCGGGTAAACGCATGATGGTGCCCCCAAAATTGGTGCTCAGCTTCCGTCCCGTGGCCGCAGTGAAGGATCAGTTGAAGAAAGGAGGAAGCGATGAATAAGTTGTCGGAGTTCGCCGCCGTGCTCACTGATAAGTATGGACTCTCGCAGAAGGATGCCCTAAGGTTTGTCGGACTGATGCTCGATGTGGTGCGTGATGGCCTTCAACAGGAGCGACAGCTGAAAATCAAGGGCTTGGGCACTTTTAAGGTGACTGGTGTGGAGTCGCGTGAGAGTGTAGATGTCAACACGGGCGAGCGCATAGTCATTGAGGGGCGCGACAAAATATCATTCACGCCTGAAGCTGCCTTGAAGGAGAGGGTGAACAGCCCCTTTGCCCAGTTCTCTACAGTGGTGTTGGGCGATGGCGTGGACTTCTCGTCGATAGATGCAAAATATGAGGAACAAGAGGAAACGGCTGCCGCCAAATCTGAAGGGGAGGAAAGAAATACTGAGACAAAGGAGATAATGAAGCCTGACCAGCCTGCTGCCCCCGCTCCCGTTCAGCCTGCAGTGGAGTCTGCTCAGTCACCTATGCCAAGCACAGTCCAGAACGGAGACTCGACAACCGATGAAGCTGCGCCAGCTGAAGAGTCGGTAATGGAACCCATAAGAACAGAAGAGGGCGCTGAAGACTATTCTGACGGGACGTCTTCTGTGAATAATCAGGAGGAGTCTCAGGAGCTTTCATCACCGGCTGAGGTTCCTTTATCGTCTGCTGAGGCACCTTCATCGTTGGTCGATAGTCCTTCATCGCCTGCCGAGGTTCTTTCTCCCTCGCCTAAGGTGCCGGAAGCAGTGGAGCCGGAAAGCACTTTGCCGCAACATGAAGAGGTCGCCGAGGCCCCAGTCTCAACAGAGAAGGAAGCCGGGAGTTCACAGACTGAGCTTCAGGAAGCGTCAACAGAGCCTTCCCGACAACCAGTCCAGCCGAAAGAGGAGCCCGATATGGGCTGGCTCAAGGCTGACCTTATGAAAGAGGCTCAATGGAATGAGCAGATGGAGAAGGCTGAATCCATGGTCAGGCGTTTGCGCACATGGCTCATCGTAGTGGTTGCGGTGCTCGTGCTGATGTGTGGCGCGGGTGCCTTCTTTGGCTACCAGCAGATAAAGCAGCGCGATGCACATATCATCATGCTCGAGACATTGCTCACGGAGAAAACCACTCGCCTGGACCATAAGGATAAAGCCGAGACTCCCCAGTCTGCTGCTCAGACAGCTGTTCAGGCGGAGCCAAAGAGGAAGACAGCTGCCCAGACGCCGCCCGAGAAGAATAAGCCCCAGGCGGAGTCGGAGAAGAAGGAAGCACCGAAGCCCCATAAGGCTGCCGCTGCCCAAGCATCGAGCTACGACAGTGATCCGAGGGTGCGTACAGGGGCTTACCGTATAGTTGGTGTGCAGACCACTGTGAAACTGCGCCCGGGACAGACGTTGGAATCGGTGAGCAAGACGTGGCTCGGTCCGGGTATGGAATGCTATGTGGAGGCTGTCAACGGCCGAAAGGACGCTAAGGCAGGTGATGTGCTGAAGATACCCCGCCTTGAGCATAAGAAGGCAAGGAAGTAACTTGAAGTTATGGCAGAGAATAAGAGTAACACAGGAAGACGAAAGAAACAACCTGAGGTCATTGATCCCTCTTTGGGTCACCTGCAGCCTCAGGCCCCAGAGATTGAACGTGCCGTGCTGGGTGCACTGATGATCGACAAGGACGCTTTCTCCATGGTATCGGAGATGTTGCGCCCTGAGACCTTTTATGAGTCGAGGAATCAAAAGGTGTATCAGGCTATCGTAAACCTGAATATGGATGAGAAGCCCTGCGATATCCTCACGGTGACTGAGGAGCTGCGCCATGAGGGAACGCTCGACGAGGTGGGTGGTCCGGCCTACATCATTGAGCTCAGTTCGCATGTGGCCTCTTCGGCCAGTATTGTCACCCATGCCAAGATAATCGGTCAGAAGTATCTGGCCCGCCAGCTTATCGTCTATGCAGGCAGTATAGAAACAGCAGCCTTCGACCCCACAACCGACATTGACGAGCTGATGCAGAGTGCAGAAGGACTGCTCTTCACACTCTCGCAGAAGAATATCCGACAGGACTTTACGCAGATTGACCCCGTCATCAAGCAGGCACAGCTGCAACTCATGGAGGCTGCTAAGAACGACGGTGGACTTACGGGTGTTCCTACGGGATTCACGGATCTGGACAAGATTACGAGTGGATGGCAGAAGTCCGATCTCATCATCATAGCCGGTCGCCCTGCCATGGGTAAGACGTCGTTTGCCTTGTCGGTGGCCAAGAATATCGCCGTGGACTACAAGCAACCGGTGGGATTCTTCTCGCTGGAAATGAACAACGTGCAGTTGGTGAATCGCCTTATCTCCAATGTGTGCGAGATTTCGGGTAGCAAGATCCTCAGCGGACAGCTCGACGCCATGGAGTGGAAGCGGTTCGACGACCGACTGCGCTTGATGGAGCATGCTCCGCTATACATTGATGACACGCCGTCGCTGTCGGTGTTTGAGTTGCGTACCAAAGCACGCAGACTGGTGCGCGAACATGGTGTGAAGGTCATCATGATTGACTATTTGCAGCTGATGAATGCCGCCGGAATGCGCTTTAACAGTCGTCAGGAAGAGGTGTCGACAATCAGCCGGTCACTAAAGGGACTTGCCAAGGAGCTCGACATCCCTATCATTGCCCTGTCGCAGTTGAACCGAAGTGTAGAACAGCGTGACCAGTCGAATAGCTCGGTTGATGGAAAGCGGCCTCAACTGAGTGACCTGCGTGAGTCGGGAGCTATTGAGCAGGATGCCGACATGGTGCTCTTCGTGCACCGTCCGGAGTACTATCACCTCTTTCAGGACGAGAAAGGCAACGACCTGCGTGGCAAAGCTCAGATTATCATAGCCAAGCACCGTAAGGGTGCTACGGCCGATGTGTTGCTTGACTTCAAGGGACAGTACACCAGGTTCCAGAACCCCGATGATGGCAGTCTGGAACCGCTTGACGCAGGTGGGGAAATTATGTCGTCGAAGATTAACGGCGACGACGCCAACGACCCCTTCGGTCCGTCGCCTGCCGACCAGGATACTCCGTTCTAATTCCTTTTTTCTCTCAGCAGTGCTTTCTTTTCATTCAGAGGAGGCACTGCTGTCGATGTATCCGTGGAACAGCTATTGCTGGTATCGGATGATGATATTCTCGTAGCCCATACTTCTGAGCAGGCGGTAGAACTGTCGGGAGCCATTTTCACGTGCACTTCTCAGGTTTTCTTCCGACAGGCATCGAGCCTTCATCTTTGTTTCTGCTCTTTGATAGAGGGCCTCGCGGTCGGCTTCGGTCCAGTGTCCGCTCTCGCTGAAGGACCGGGTCCGCGCCTCGTCAATGAAATCGTTGTCGAGAATCTTTACCGGTGGCAGCATCACCTTAATGGAGTCGCCGTCTGAATGAATCCAGCCCGGACGGGTGTCCTGCAGGTCGATACCCAGGCGGATGGTGCCGTAGTAGATTCTGACGAGCTGGTCGTCGCCGAAAAAGCCATGGCGCACAGTGTCCACCATTTCTTCATCACTGATTGTGAGAAACTGCCATTGTCCTATAGCCTCAATGCTTCGTATCTGGGTTGGAGTGATGTCGATGCGGTCATCTTGGGTGACGTCGAAAGAACTGGTATTCCATATCCACAGCCCCAGACCTAAGACGCTCAAGGCTGCGGCAATAGCTCCAGTGACTATCAGAAGCTTTCTTTTTATCAGTTTTGCTATCAGTGAGCTGCTGCCCTTATTTTTGTTTTGTCTCATTGTTGTCATATTCTATGAACCGCTGAATGTCGCCGGGGGCAAAGTCGCGGCGGAAGGTTATTGTGATGTCTTTCTCCTTGTAGCCCATTTGCTCAAGGATGGGAATGAGAATGCTGGAGGCATTCTCGCGTGCCGATTCGGTGATATCAGAGTTGGCGATGTCGTCAATGATGGCTTTTCGGCCTTGCTGTTCGTAGTGGGCGAGCTCGGCATCGGTGAAATTGCGGCGGAGTAGGCTGACCGACTGCTTTACTCCCTTATGGTCGATGCGGGTGGATGTGAGCTCTATAACAGGATCGGGGAGGAAAACTTCTATCTTATTGCCGCTGCGATGGATGTTGGATGCCGTGAATGAATTGAAGTCTATATAGGCTTTCAGTGTAGCGTCCAAAGGTATGGCTACCTTACGGCTGCCCATAGGTAAGGGAACAGAAATATGCTTGCCCAAGAGCTTAGCGTCGAATCGCTGTTCATCGCCATGGGTGATAATCTTGTGGACGTGATACTCTGTGGTGTAAAGGCGTGAGCATTTCTGTATCTGCATGACCATCATGGGGATGGTATCGACGGCCGCTTGTGTGCTGTCGGTTGAATGTCCGCAGCTGATGACCATGAGCAGTAGGGGAAGCAACAGTAAATTCTTCATAATGCAAAGTTACATCAATCGATGGGAATAGCAAAGGAAAGACGCTGTTTTTCTCTTTTTGTGTGTTGATGTCATGGAGTTCGTGGATGATAAGGCTTCGGCAGCTTATTGGACGGAAAGGGTGGGGGAATGCGCTTGCCTTGGGGCATACGGGGTGATAAGTCTGCCATGGTACTTTGAAAGAGGGCTATCCTATAATGTTAATAGGAATATGGAGGTGTAGGTCTGCACTGTGGGGGCAGTTGTCGGCCTTATGATGAAGCATTGTCGTAATTCGGTATGGTTTTTTATTCCCTCCCTTTTTCTTGCTTATTCCATTGGAAATGTCTAACTTTGCAACGTATGAGAGAAATACATAACCGCAAACAGATACTTGAAGCCTTCGGGCGTCTTCTCGACGTTCAGCTGCGCCTTCGCAAGGAATGTCCTTGGGACAGGAAGCAGACGTTGGAGAGCCTGCGCCCTAACACTATAGAAGAGGTGTACGAGCTTTCGGATGCTGTTGTCAACGATGACCTTGACAATGTATGCAAGGAACTCGGCGACGTCATGGAGCATGTGGTGCTTTATGGCATCATTGGTGAGGAGCGCGATAGCTTTGATTTGGCCGACGTGTGCAATCGTCAGGCCGACAAGCTCATGTTTCGTCATGATTTTATCGACTGGCGCAATAAGGCCGGGGACGTTAAGCAATGGACGGTGTCGGATGGTGAACTTATAATCAACGAGCACGGACAGGTGGTGTATCGCGATGAGGACGAACAGGATGCCGCCTCACACCCTACGACTGCTGATGCTGTGGAGCTGACTTGGGAACAGCGCAAGCAGAAAGAGCGCCATGGTAATAAAACGGTGCTGAGTGGTGTGCCGGCATCGTTGCCTTCGGTCATAAAAGCCTATCGGATTCAGGACAAGGCGAGAGGTGTGGGCTTCGATTGGAAGCAGAAAGAAGATGTTTGGAAAAAGGTGGAAGAAGAGATAGGTGAGTTCAAACAGGCATTGGCCAGTGGCGATAAGGAGGCTTCAACCCATGAGCTGGGTGATGTGCTCTTCAGTATTATCAATGCCGCCCGCCTCTACCATCTCAATCCAGACAATGCTCTGGAGTCTACCAATCAGAAGTTTATCCGGCGCTTCGGTTATGTGGAGCAGAAGGCTCGCGAGGCCGGACGGTCGCTTGGCCAGATGACGTTGGAAGAGATGGATAAGCTTTGGAATGAAGCGAAGCAACAAGAATAAAAGAAAGATAACATGAACAGAAAACTGTTGTATGTCCTGATGGTTGCATTTGTACTTTCATGGGCAGGATGCAAGAAGAACAATAAGCAGATAACGATCAACGCTCTGACGGAACAACCCCAGGAGAACGATTCCACGGTATATGGCACTTGTGGTGAAGATACGGGAATGTCGACTCTGCAACTTATCACTGACAAGGGGGACACCCTGGAATATGTCACCGACAGCGATGACGGCTCGGTGGTGAAGGGTGGGCTCTTCTCTGGCGACCGTATGGCTGTGGTAGGTTACAAGAATGCAGATGGTGAACTCGTAGCCACTAATGCCATCAACCTGAGTACCCTCTATGGTAAGTGGACAAGTTTGGATAAGAATTTCGAGATTGAAGAAGGCGGTGAGGTGAAGTCTTTCCAAAAAGCTGAGAAGAATCCATGGACTTCCTGGAGCATCCTCAATGGAAAACTGCTGTTGGGGAAGGATACCTTCGATATTGATGTGCTTGGACCCGACTCGCTCTCTCTTGAGAACAAAGTAGGCATCTTTGTCTACAAGCGGGCTAAGAATTAATGAAGGAAGTAGCGTGGAGCCGTTTAAAGTTCATATCTTAGGATGCGGTTCGGCCTTGCCCACAATGCGTCATAACCCTTCTTCTCAAGTCGTCGAGTTGAGAGGCAAGAGCTTCATGATAGATTGTGGTGAGGGCACTCAATTGCAACTGCGGCGGTATAAGGTGAAATTCACCAAACTTAGTGCGGTCTTCATCTCTCATGTCCATGGTGACCATTGCTTTGGGTTGCCGGGTATGATATCCACATTTGGTATGCTCGGTCGGACGATGCCGCTTGCCATCTATGCTCCAAAAGAACTGGAGCCTTATCTCATGGGAGCTATTGACTTCTTCTGTCATGACTTGGGATATGAGGTCAATTTCCATGCTGTTGATACAACAGTCAAGCAGGTGATTTATGAGGATAGAAGCCTGACGGTGGAATCTATTCCCCTGGTTCATCGCGTTCCGTGCTGTGGATTCCTGTTTAAGGAGAAGCCCACTTTGCGGCATGTCAATCGGCAAGTGACAGACTATTATGAAGTGCCGGTTGAATATCTGCCCCTCTTGCGCCAGGGGCTTGATTGGACGTCTCCAGATGGAAGAACAGTCCCCAATAGTGAGCTCACTTTCCCTCCTGATTCAGTGAGGAGTTATGCCTACTGTAGTGATACGCAATATCTGCCCGAATTGCACAAGATGGTAGAAGGCGTGAATCTGCTTTATCATGAATCGACCTATTCATCAGAGCATATTGACCGTGCACAGCTTTTTTGTCACAGTACTGCTGCCCAGGCTGCCCAAGTAGCACGTGATGCCCATGTCGGGCAATTGCTGCTGGGACATTACAGCGCGCGTTATGATGATGAGAAACTCATCCTCGATGAGGCCCGTGCGGTGTTCCCTGTTACGGAATTGGCCGAGGAGGGGGAAATCTGTGATGTTAAATAATCATAACTGCATAATAAAAGCTTGGGATGGTAAAGCTTGTAATACTTAATTTTATTATCTTTGCAGGGTATTATTAAGATAGATCCAATATGATAAAAAAGATATTTACCTTATTACTTCTCTCGGTGTTAGTCTGTGGTTTTCCCTTGTCAGCATCGGCTGAGAATGCTTTCGAAGCTGTAGAGAATGAGTTTGAGCAGGTCAACGTTAGCGTGACGGGCTCATCGCTTCATGTCACTGGAGCTAATGGTGATGTCTTATATATCTATAATGTTGCAGGGGTAAGAGTCTGGAGTGCAAGAGTGGAAGGCTCTGACAGGACCTATCAGCTTAATCTCCCCAAGGGATGCTACATCGTGAAGGTTGGTAAGACGGTAAGAAAGATTTCTATCCGATAGCTTAATTTGAATTCGTTCTTCAAAGTCCTTTTATGCCTGCTCGTAGTGGCGGCATTCTCCTCTTGTAACAAGAAGGTTCCCAATCCTAATACCGATCTTACGCTTGAGTATTATTCAAGCATGAAAAGGAGTGGGTTTCAACTGAATTCCCATCGTGTGCGTGCTCAGATTGACTCTCTGATTAGTCAAGATGAAGATTCTACAATGGCCGATATTAGGGCTAAGAATTATTATCGCCAGAGAGGTCCTCTGCTTTGGGTTGACCGTAATGGGGTGGATTGCCGAGCCGATACGCTCTTGGCTTATATTGATACTATAGACCATGCTGGATTTAATCAGGAGCGTTTTTGCCTATCAGCCATCCGGCGTGATCTGAAAGCTCTTCGGACGCTTAGCGTAGGAGACGGAGTCAGAAATATCAACCGAACTGTAGCTCGCCTTGAATACCACCTTACTAAATCTTTTTTCAGATACGTGTCAGGACAGCGTTTTGGCTATTTCAATCCTCGTTATGCGTTAAACCATCTTGACGTACTGAAGAGCGACTCTGGACAGGTGACGTATCAACGCCTTTTTGATTTGAAGCTTCAGTTGCCCGGTCCCCGTTTCTTTGCTTTCGCGCTTAACCAGTTGGCGCATGACAGCTTGGGCGTATTGCTGCGGTCCTCTCAACCGCAGAACCCTTACTTTTATAGGCTTGAGGCAATGCTGGCAAAAACTCGTTCTTCAGAGAGCAGAGCGAGGATACTTTGCAATATGGAACGTGCCCGATGGAGATTGGATGATACTCCACGGGAGCATGAAAAATATGTAGTCGTAAATATTCCCTCTTACCGTCTTTATGCTGTCAATGGCAAGAAGGTCCTAACTATGCGTGTCGGCTGTGGTACAACAGAAACTAAAACGCCACTTCTGACAAGTAGGATTAAGCGTTTTGAACTTAATCCGCGCTGGGTTATTCCACAGAGCATTGTGAAGAAAAGCTTACTACATAGAGCGGGCGACATAGCCTATTTCCGGCGTCGCCATTTCGGTGTGGCTGAACGGTCAACAGGGAAAAGTATTCCACTGACCAGCATTCAGCCTTACATGCTAACCAGTAAGGATTATTATGTTTATCAAGAAGGGGGGGATGGCAATTCTTTGGGACGAATCATATTCAGGTTTGACAACAATTTCTCTGTATTCCTTCATTATACATCTGCTCCGGATGTCTTTGCCCGCGAGAATAGAGGAGTGTCGCATGGCTGTGTGCGAGTAGAGAAGCCTTACGAATTGGCTTTGTTCCTGCTTCCCAAGTCAGATAAAGCTCTGTCATATAAGATTTACTATTCCTTAACAGCAAATCTTTCCCCTTTGGAGGACGATTTCAAGGCAACCGAGGAGTCACCTGACACGCTTAAGCGGAATCAGCTTATTAATGTAGTGGATGTCGTTCCATCTGTACCCCTTTTCATTAGTTACTACACCCTTTTTCCGGATGTGAAGAATCGGTTGTGTGCCTATGATGATGTCTACGGATACGACAAAGTAATTTATAGTCACTTAAAGAACTTTTTGTGATGAAAGTCGACGAAGCCTCAGTTCTGAAATTGCTGTCACGGCCTGAGACACGCCGGCAGGCTTTCACGCTCCTTGTAAAGGAATACAGTGAGCCACTTTATTGGCGGATTCGGCATCTTGTGCTTACTCATGAGGATACGAACGACATCCTGCAGAATACGTTCCTCAAGGCATGGACCAGTTTGGAGACTTTCCGTGGAAGTTCCAAAGTCTCTACTTGGCTCTATCGGATAGCCATTAATGAGAGTCTTGACTTCCTACGAAAGAAGAAACAACAGACGGAGATGAGTGTGGACGCAGGAGCTTCTTTGGCTAATCAGTTACTGGCAGATCCTTATTTTGATGGAGATGCGCTGCAAGTACAGTTTCAAGAAGCCATCTCGCAGTTGCCCGAGGTGCAGAGAATCGTATTCAACCTCCGTTATTTTGAAGAGCTGAAATATTCAGAAATCAGCAAGCTTCTTAATACGTCGGAAGGTGCTTTGAAGGCCAGTTATCATCTTGCAGTCAGGAAAATAACTGATTATTTTAACCACCACGATTAAACTTTTCCCTAAGCCTCTCGTCTTATATTTAGAAAGAATTGATTATGAGAACGGATGAACGAAGAATAGAAAAGCAGTTTGGCAAGAATCCTGGATTTCGTGTCCCGGACGATTATTTTGAGCATCTTGTTGGCGATGTGATGAATCGACTGCCGGAGTGTGAGCCCAATGTGATTCCATTGCATAGTAGCAACAATCGGGGGGCAAAGTGGCGCAAGCTGGTGCTTGCTGCAGCCTGTCTTTGTGGAGTGGTGTTTGGGGTAGATGTTCTTATCCAGCCCCATAGAGCCTCTTCCGACCAAATAGCACATGTTGGTGTGAATGAGGATATATCGGTGAACAAAACAATCGATCAGGTGGCTCACTATTCGATGATTGACAATGAAGATATGTACGCTTACGTAGCAGACAATTAAAACTCTTGGTGTGAAGCATATTATTTTATCTATTATACTGGCCTTGCTTATGGCTGTGCCAATGCAAGCCCAACAAGGACCGAGACCTTTCGGTAGGAAGTCTTTCGACCCCAAGAAGTTCGAGGCCCAGCTTGAACAGTTTGTTACTGTTGAGGCGGGGCTGACTCCTTACGAGGCGTCCCTGTTCTTTCCCTTGTATCGAGAGATGAGGAGAAAGCAGATGTTCTACTTCAATGTAGACCGCAAATATCGGCATATTGATTTCAACGATGAGCGTCAGTGTCTTGATGCCATAACGGAGAAAGATAAGGCGGATATAAAGATGAAGGAGATCCAGATGGAGTATCACAAGAAGTTTCTGAAGGTTCTTCCTGCTACAAAGGTGTTCAAGGTAATCCGTGCCGAGGACAAGTTCCATCGCCAGGCTTTCGACCGCGCTGTCCGTCGGCGTTCATTCAACCGTCAACCATAATGCAGCGCTATTTTATTTGGCTTTCTTTTGATGGCACCCGATATCATGGGTGGCAGGTGCAACCCAATGGGGATACCGTCCAGGAGGAGCTGGAGCGTGCTTTGTCACTCATCCTTCGTGTGCATACTGGAGTAGTGGGAGCTGGCCGCACTGACGCGGGAGTACATGCGAGAGTGATGGTGGCTCATTTCGACGCCTGCACGACATTGGATACTGAGCAACTGACTTATCGACTGAATCGTCTTCTGCCTCAGGATATTGCTATTCATGCCATAAAGCCAGTATCGTCGGATATGCACGCGCGTTTTAGTGCTCGTTGGCGTACCTATCATTATTACATCCACACGGTGAAGGATCCCTTTTCCCGAGCTTTTTCGTGTGAACTTCATTATCCGCTCGATTTTACTCTAATGAATGAGGCAGCCTCTCGTCTGCTCGCAGTCGACGATTTTGCCGCTTTCTGCAAGACGCATACTGATGTCAAGACCACACTCTGTCAGGTTGTTGAGGCTCGTTGGGTGGAAGGCGCGGAGGGTCATTGGTACTTCATTATTCGGGCCAACAGGTTCCTTCGCAACATGGTTAGGGCGGTCGTCGGTACGCTTATTGATGTGGGGCGGCATAGGATTAGTTTAGAGGCCTTTGACCAAATAGTGGCAGGGCGCCGGCGTACGGAGGCAGGCGAAAGCATGCCGGCCGAGGCCCTTTTCCTTGAGAATGTCGAGTACTGATAAGGTCTTCCTCCATCAACCTATTCAACAAATAATCATTCTATGTGGCTTCTTTTAGCTTTCTCTTCGGCTTTGCTTTTAGGCTTCTACGACGCCTTCAAGAAGCAGGCTCTCACAGCCAATGCCGTTATTCCAGTGCTTTTCCTCAACACCTTGTTTTGCTCTCTCATCTTCATTCCCTTCATCGTTCTTTCCAAGACGACCCATTGTCTTGATGCGAGCATCTTCCATGTGGCATGGGGTACGTGTGCTATGCATAAATACATTCTTCTCAAGAGTTGCATTGTGCTCTCGTCATGGATATTCGGCTATTTCGCGATGAAGCATCTGCCGCTCACCATTGTGGGACCTGTCAATGCCACACGGCCCGTGATGGTTCTTGTGGGTGCCTTACTGGTCTTTGGAGAGCGTCTTAATCAGTGGCAATGGATAGGCGTCATCCTTGCCATCATCTCCTTCTTCCTTCTCAGTCGTTCGGGCAAGAAGGAAGGCATCGATTTTAAGCATAATCTATGGGTGTTCTTTCTGGTGCTGGCGGCTATTCTCGGCGCCGTGAGCGGACTTTATGATAAATATCTAATGGCGCCTGTCACCCATGGAGGGGTAGGGCTCGACAAGATGATGGTGCAGGGCTGGTACAACATCTATCAGTGTGTCATGATGTTTGTCATGCTCCTTCTACTCTGGTACCCTCGGCGCAACCGTACCACAGCCTTCCATTGGTCATGGAGCATCCCTTGCATTTCGTTGTTTCTCAGCGCCGCAGATTTTCTTTATTTCTACGCCCTCAGTCAGCCCGGAGCCCTTATCGCTGTGGTGTCGATGGTGAGGCGCAGTAGTGTCATTGTGAGTTTTCTCTTTGGCGCGGCCGTATTCCACGAGAAGAACCTTAAGGGAAAGTCGCTTGATTTGGCCTTGGTCATTCTCAGTATGCTCTTCCTTTACATTGGAAGCCGTTAAGCTTAGATAAGGTGAATTGTGCACTGAACAAAAAAATGTTCACCAGTAGTACTGTAGTCTGAAGATTAATCATTACTTTTGCAAGTACTTATAATCAAAACGATAACTTTATGGTTGAGAATATCTTCAAGGGATTAGGCATAGCCCTTATTACACCGTTTACTCCCGACGGTATGGTGGACTACAATTCATTGCGTCATCTTCTTGAATATCAGATAGCAGAGGGTGCCGACTTCCTCTGCATACTCGCCACAACGGGTGAAGTGCCCTGTCTGACAGCAGAGGAGAAAGACCGTATCACAACACTGGTCAAGGACGTCAATAAAGGCCGGCTGCCCATCTTGAAATATTGTGGTGGCAACAACACCGCCGCTGTCATCGAGGAGATGCGGCAGTCCGATTGGAATGGTATTGATGGTATCCTGAGCATTTGTCCTTACTATAATAAGCCCTCGCAGGAAGGCCTCTTCCAGCATTTCAAAGCTATTTCTGCAGCCAGTCCTCGTCCGTTGGTGCTCTATAATGTGCCGGGGCGTACAGGGGTTAACCTGAAACCTCAGACCCTGCTTCGTTTGGTCAATGAGTGTGATAATATCGTGGGTGTCAAGGAGGCGAGTGGAAGCCTTGAGCAGGTGGATGAAATTATCAAAGGGAAGCCCTCCCGGTTCGATGTCATCAGCGGTGACGATGCGCTCACGTTCTCTATGGTAGCCAGTGGCGCAGCCGGTGTTATTTCGGTCATTGGGAATGCACTCCCACGGCAGTTCTCGAGGATGATACGACTGGAGTTCAAGGGCGAGTATGAGGCTGCAAGAAAGATTCATCACAACTTCACGGAGCTCTACAAGTTGCTTTTCGTGGATGGCAATCCCGCCGGCGTAAAGGCTTTGCTCAATGATATGGGACTCATCGAGAATGTCCTGCGTCTGCCCCTTGTACCGACTACCATACAGACGAAGGAGAAGATGGCTGAGATACTGAAGAGATTGGTTTAGAGTTGCGATGCATTCAGCATGATATTGAAAGGAGGGACTGTGCCCTCCTTTTTTCGGCTATGGACGTGCCGTCCAGCTATGTGATGTGAGCCTCATGGAAGCAGCAATTACCGCCCTGTTGTCGATCCGCAGGGTCGGTGTGTCAGACCTTCACGGAACTACTTTTCGAGATTTCGCCAGCTATCGACTTTTGCAGATAGTGCCTCACCTGTCTGTGGTCGGAATACCGTGCACAGAGATACATAAGCTTGGTCACAGACGCTTCCACAGTGCTGTCGAATCCACTCACCACCCCCGTGTCTTTCAGCTGGTAGCCCGTGTCATAGCGTCCCATCTCCACTTTCCCTGCCAGGCATTGGCTCACGTTGATAATGGCCACGCCCTTGTCGGTTGCCTTCTTCAGCAGGTCCATCAACCAGGGTATTTGCGGTGCGTTGCCACTGCCAAACGACCTCATCACAATGCCTTTCAGATGGACGTCGGAGAGCACGTGAGCAAAGATTTCCTTTTGTATTCCGGGGAAGAGCGAGAATACCACTACGTTGGGGTCCATCTCCCGATGAGGGATGAGCGGTTTGTCAAAGTTGGGCTTGAGGATATGGTGGCGGCGAAAGGTGAAGTTGACGCCGGCCTCACACAGATGAGGATAGTTGAACGACTCAAAGGCATTGAATTCGTCGGCGTTAATCTTCGTACTGCGGTTGCCTCTGAGCAGGTGACCACTGAAGTAGATACACACCTCGGGCACTGTTGCCCTGCCATCGGGCTCATAGTGCGAAGCCAGTTCAATACTGGTCATGAGATTCTCCTTGCCATCCGTTCGGAGCTGTCCAATGGGCAGTTGGCTTCCCGTGAGGATGACGGGCTTGGTGAGGTTCTCGAGCATGAATGAGAGGGCTGAAGCCGTATAGGCCATGGTGTCGGTGCCGTGGAGGATGACAAAACCGTCGTAGCTGTCATAATGTGTAGCGATGATGTCAACAAGCTTTGACCATAGCTCGGGCGACATGTTGCTCGAGTCGATCGGCGGATTGAACTGGATGCTGTCGACGTCGGTCTTAATGTAGGCAAACTCCGGCAGACTGTCAGTGAGTTCACAAAAGTCGAGTGGTTCCAGCGCTCCTGTTTTCGGATTGCGCCCCATGCCGATGGTGCCACCGGTGTAGATGAGCAGCACTTTGTTATTTCTTTCCATCTTATTCTCTCCGTGTTAGCAACACCACATTTTCTACATGAGGTGTGTGGGGAAACATGTCAACCGGTTGAACGGCCTCCACCTTGTAGTCGGTGTCCATGAGTGCAAGGTCGCGGGCTTGTGTGGCCGGATTGCAGCTCACGTAGACGATACGGTCGGGAGCTGCTCCCAAGATGGTTTTCACCACACCCTCGTACATTCCGGCTCGTGGTGGGTCGGTGATGATGACGTCCGGGCGTCCATGCTCCTTGATGAAGTCCGGGGTCAATATATTCTTCATGTCGCCTGCATAGAAGAGGGTGTTGTCGATGCCGTTGACCTTGCTGTTCACCTTTGCATCCTCTATGGCTTCGGCCACATATTCGATACCGATAACCTGCCGGGCCTGCCGGGCTACGAAATTGGCTATGGTGCCGGTTCCTGTATAGAGGTCGTACACCAGCTCCTTCCCGGTCAGCCCAGCCAGCTCGCGGGCCACGTTGTAGAGGCGGCATGCCTGTTCGGTGTTGGTCTGGTAGAAGCTCTTGGGTCCCACTTTGAATCTCAAGTCTTCCATCTCCAAATAGATGTGGTCGTTGCCCTTGTACACCACTACGGGCAGGTCGCCGAAGGTGTCGTTGCCTTTGGGGTTGTCAACGTAGAGCAGCGATGTAATCTGGGGAAACTTCTCTGCCAGGTCGTCGAGCAGGGCTTCGGCCTTTGCCTTGTCGTCTTCATCTCCGAATTTGAATTGCACCAGCACCATCCATTCTCCTGAGTTGGAATTGCGTATCACGATGTCGCGCAGCAGTCCCGTCTGGCTTCTCAGGTCGTAGAAACTGTAGTGGTGCTCAAAGGCGAAGTCGCGTATCTCATTTCTGATTCGGTTGTGCAGGTCGTCCATAAGCCAGCACTTCTCTATGGGATATATCTTGTCGAAGGCGCCCGTGATATGGAACCCTATGCCGTTGGTGTTGGCCTCACCGAGCACGAGCTCCTTATTGGCTAACTCTTCTGGAGTATACCATCGGCGATTGCAGCAGCCGAACTCCAGTTTGTTTCGGTATTCCAGTGTCTTCACACTGCCGAGAATTGGGCGACAGGTGGGCAGCTCCACCTTGCCGATGCGGCGCAACTGGTCTTCCACTTGTTTCTGCTTGGCCTTGAGCTGCTCCTCGTAGGGCAGATTCTGCCATTTGCAGCCGCCGCAGATGCCAAAGTGTTGGCAGGCCGGCTTCACCCTTATGGGGCTTTCCTTTATCATTCTCAGGATGGTGGCCTCACAGTAGCTGTGTTTCTTGCGCCGCACCTGCAGGTCGACCACGTCGCCCGGTACTGCAAACGGAACGAAAACCACCATGTCGTTCACCCTTGCGAGTGCCTTGCCTTCGGCGGCCACATCGGTTATTGTTACGTTTTCAAGGATGGGCAGTTCCTTCTTCTTCTTTGTCATCGTTATTCCTTCTGTTTCTTAGTGCAAAGATAGTGGAAATAGCGTGAAGCGCAAAGGAAAATGCTGCAAAAAACGTCATAACCTCTCCACCTCGGCGCACTGGCGCTGATGTGGAAAGAATTTGAGCCCTGAGCTTGCGGATGAAGGGAGAAAAGCTTACCTTTGCAGCCGCCGTGGTCTCATCGCACTGCTGTTCATCCTAATGGGCGCTGTTCGTGCAGCTGTTGCCGATGCTGCAGACCGGGTAATGAAGTTATGAAGAAGATTCTTTTTGTGTGTCATGGCAACATCTGCAGGAGTCCCATGGCTGAATTCATGTTCAAGAAAATGGTGAGCGACGCTGGCCGTCAGTCTGATTTTCTCATCGACAGCGCTGCTACATCGACCGAGGAGATAGGCAATGATGTCTATCCGCCGGCCAAGCGCTGTCTTCGGGCGCACGGCGTACCGTTTGTACGCCGTGCCGCAAGACAGCTGACTTTGGCGGATTATGATGCTTTCGACCGTATTCTTGTCATGGATCGCAATAACTTGCGGTGGCTGCAGCTGTTGGGCATTCGGGATGTCTGCCATAAGGTGCAATT